>JAITSM010000020.1 GCA_031287815.1 Prevotellaceae bacterium | reverse complement strand
CCAGCAAAGGTCTATCTCTTCCATGTGGGCAAAAAAATCATCATCGAAGCCGCCGAGCCGGTGGAATACGGCGGCGCGTATCATCATGCAGGCGCCGCTGGCCCAAAAGATGCGGCGCGGCGCGTCGTACTGCCCCCGGTCTTCTTCGATGTGGCTAAGGATGCGCCCCCGGCAAAACGGGAAACCATAGCGGTCGATGAATCCGCCTGCCGCGCCGGCATATTCAAAAGCCGTGCGGCGGCTAAAGGAACGGATTTTCGGCATGCATACCGCCACTTCCGGATGATTGTCCAGCGCTGCTTTCAACGGTTGCAGCCAGTGGGCGGTTACTTCCACGTCGGAGTTGAGCAACACATAGTAATCTGCCTCGACCTGTTGCAGGGCGCGGTTGTAGCCGCCGGCGAAGCCGTAATTCTTATCGAAAACAATCTGCCGTATTTGCGGGTAGGCCTGTTGCAGAAACGCCTGCGAGCCGTCGTCTGAGCCATTGTCGGCCACCACCAGCGTCACTCCGGGCAGGGAAGTATGCGCTACCAACGGCGGCAGGAATTGTTGTAAAAAATGCCTGCCGTTCCAGTTCAGTATCACAACGGCCGTTTTATTCATCGTACAAAGCATTTTTTGCGGGCTCGGGATAGTCGATAGTGTAGTGCAAGCCGCGACTTTCGTGGAGCTCCTGTGCGTTGCGGATAATCAGGTACGACACTTTAATCATGTTGCGCAACTCGCAAAGGTTTTGCGACAGGATAGATTTCCGGTACAGGTCTTCCGTTTCCTTGAAAATAATTTCGAGGCGGTCGAGCGCGCGCTTCAGGCGGAGGTTGGAACGTACAATGCCGACGTAGTTGCTCATGATTTGCTGCATTTCCTTATAATTTTGCGTAATCAGTACCATTTCTTCGGGGTGGGTAGTGCCGCCAGCGTCCCAGTCGCTGATGTTACGGCAAACGGGATAGTGTGAAAAACGTTCAAGGGCATGCCGTGCGGCGCAGTCGGCATACACGACCGCCTCAATAAGCGAATTTGACGCCAGGCGGTTGGCGCCATGCAAGCCGGTACTGGAGGTTTCGCCCAACGCATACAGCCGGTGAATCGACGTGCAGCCGTTCATGTCCACCTTCACGCCGCCGCAGGAATAATGCGCTGCCGGTGCCACAGGGATATATTCTTTGGTAATGTCAATGCCAATCAACAGGCACTTTTTATAAATCGTCGGGAAATGGGCGATAATGGTTTCCGCCGGCTGGTGGGTGCAGTCGAGGTACACGAAGTCGTCGCCCCGCAGCTTCATTTCGTTGTCAATGGCACGCGACACAATATCGCGGGGCGCAAGTTCGGCGCGCGGGTCATACTTTTGCATAAACCGCTGGCCGTCCTGCGTGCGAAGCAACGCCCCGAAGCCGCGCATCGCTTCGGTAATAAGGAACGCCGGCCGTTCGCCGGGATGATACAGCGACGAAGGATGAAACTGGATGAACTCCATATTTTCGACCACTCCCTTGGCGCGGTAAACCATGGCCACGCCGTCGCCGGTAGCAATCGAAGGATTGGTGGTCGTGTGGTACAGGTTGCCCAGCCCGCCGGTAGCTACTACGGTGGCTTTGGCTAGGAAGGTGCCAACTTGCCGGGATTTCAAATCCAGCACATACGCGCCGTAACATTCGATATTGCCGTCGCGGCGGCGCACCGTTTGCCCGAGATGGTGCTGCGTGAGTAAATCCACTGCAAAATGCTGTTCCAACACGGTGATATTCCGGTGTGCGCGCACCCTATCCACCAGTGCGCGCTGGATTTCCGCGCCGGTATTGTCCTTATGGTGCAGGATACGGCGTTCCGAGTGCCCGCCTTCCTTGTGCAGGTCATAAGCGCCGTCGGGAGTGCGGTCGAACGCCACGCCCCACTGTATCAACTGCTGGATTTGCCCGGCGGCGGCGCTCACCACCATTCGCACGACCTCTTCGTTGCAAAGCCCTGCGCCGCAAACCAGCGTATCCTGCACATGCTTTTCGATATTGTCATGCTCATACATCACCGATGCGATGCCGCCCTGCGCAAACGTGGTGTTCGCCTCTTCGAGGGTGGATTTGCACACTAAAAGGACTTTTGCCCTCTCCGCCGTCTTCAGGGCGAAACTAAGCCCTGCCAGCCCGGCGCCTATTATTAAAAAATCTGTTTCCCTGTTCATAGGCTGCAAAGATAAAGAAAATTTACAGATTTACGGATGGACGGGCGGCTGACTGGACGGCCGATATCTCGGAAAACCATTTTGCTGTTGGAGAGCCCCCTCTCAACGCTCGTTGAGAACCCCCTCTTGTCGTTAAAGGCAGGGATACCCCGTGTAACAGAGTCGTTTTTCATTCATTAAAGTAACCATTGGAGGGAAAAAAATGCAAAAAAAGTTTGCATTAAAAAAATAAAGTACTATATTTGCGATGTTATTGATGTTCTTTAAAACATAGGCTCTTATTCTGTAATCTGAAATATAGCAAATTTTAATACGGTAATAGAAGAGTAATTATATAGCCATAAAAAACGTGGACTTTATTTATTTCTATTATCAGGTATGCTATAACCTCAGATTACGATAAGTGAAGTTCATGTTTCGTTTTATATACACCGGCTAAGTTAAAAAATCGAAACATGATAAATTGGCAGCGAAACAATAATCGTAGCGAGGGGTTGTTTTTATAGAAAAAAGTTTGTGTTTGGAAAACAACCCTGATGCTGCGAAAAAAGAACATAGACAATAGACTTATTAGAATATAGACGAAATATCGATAAACTTTAAATATGAAACTTTAAATCTTAAATAATAATAGTAATGAAAACAATTTTTTTCTTTTTTGCCTTGCTTGCCGGCATAACCGCAAGCGCAAAAGTAACCGTAACGCCGCTTACGACGGATTACACGAATAAAAAAGTAACCTTTAAAGTGGAATGGACAAACTCGCCCGCGGCGCCCCACAGCAACCGTGTGTGGGTATGGGTAGATTTATATCCGGTAACAGGAATTTCGCCGGGAACGTTTGAAAAAGCCGTTATTAGCGCAGCTTCGGCGACTGCCGGTAATATACTTACTGTTTCCGGCAATACGCGCGGCTTTTATGTAACGGCCAATCCTTCGACTGTTACTGCCACATTAAGCAATGCGCCCGGCCTGTCCGGTAAATTCAACTGGTGCGCCTATGGCAGCGATTACCCGCCGAACGTAACGCTGGAGAACGGAAGCTATACCTTCAAAGGAACAGCCGATTTTATAGTGAGCAATCCCGCACAGACCGTAACCGCTGAGACCATACCCAAGGCAAGTTTAAGCGTTACGGCGCAAAGCGTCTTCACCGATGCTACCGGTTGTCCCGGTATAGGCGGCTTTAATTTTAACTGCCCCTATACGGGAAGCGACTTATATATGGATGCCGCGCACCCTTGCCAGCAACGCGCCAGCGGTGCGCAAAATTGGGAAGCATGGATAAAAGACACGCGGGATAACGAATTATACCGGATTGTAAAAATGCCAGACAATAAATGGTGGCTGGCGCAGAATGTAAAATTAGCAAGCTATGCTCAAACGAGTGTAGGTACGGGATATGGTGAATGTAATAAAGACGAATGCGGGAGAGGCTATACGCCGGGCGAAGCTATCGGCGCCTGGGGCGGAAGTAGTGGTTTGGGGGCGAATATACAAGGCGTTTGTCCTTCTAACTGGATTTTGCCGACAATATATCAATACGGCGACATGTTTACGGCAATTAGCGGCATAAACTTTACAAACTATGGAGACGCAAATTGTGGAGGATACTACGTGAACGATGCAACCTTGGTAAACAGGTTAAAATCTATTGAAAATACATGCTCCGGAAGCAATGATTACTATGGTTGGGCTGCCATAAAAAACACACGGCACTGTTCCGCAAACGTTGATTGTGAACTTTACAGATGCGCATTATTGAATTCGGATCAAATACAAAATGTAAGATTCGGGCACCAGCATTGTTCAGAGCTCAATAATACATGCACTACATTGTGCTACGCATGGTATCCGGATTTGCCGCAATATCGTGGTCCTGGTACTGTCCGTTGCTTCCGCCAGCTGTAATTTTATACAAACACCTCTTCCGGCAGCCTGTTAATGGCGCCGGCCTTCAGGGCTTCTGCAAAGAATTGCGTAACCGCCGCGCGTCCCCTGTCGCCCAAATCGACGGAGAAATCCGTTACGTAGAGCCGTATGTGCTGTGCGGTTACGCGCGGGTTCATCTCCTGCGCATGCTGCGCCACAAATGTCGCGCTTTCCTGCGGGCGGGCTAAGGCAAATTCTACGCTGCGCCGCACTACGCGCGCTATTTTCTGTTGCGTCGCATCGTCTAATTTTCGCGACACGGCTATGCAACCCAGCGGCACAGGTTGCGCTGTGCGCTGCTCCCAGCATTGTCCCAGGTCGGCTATCAGGCGCAGGCCTTTGTCGGCATAGGTGAAACGCCCCTCGTGAATAAGCGTCCCGGCCGCCGCCCTGCCGCTTGCTACCGCTGTTTCAATATCCGAAAAAATCATTTCCTCCAGGCGGTTTACCTGCGGGAAAGCTATTTTCAACAGCAACGCGGCGGTAGTATATTTTCCGGGAATAGCCACCGGAAGATCCGCCAATTGTTCCGGCGCAATCGCTTCCTTGCTTACCAGCAACGGGCCGTTGCCATACCCCAGCGCGCTTCCCGCCGGAAGGATTTTATACTTGTCCGCCACCAGCGCCGCCGCGTGATAGCTTAATTTCGTAATCGCCGCCGCTTCGTCAAACGCCGCATGGTTCAAGGCTTCTATGTCTGCCATGCGAACGGCAAACGACAGCCCTTCCGTATCAATTTTCTGATGCACCATCGCATCAAACATGAAAGTGTCGTTGGGGCAGGGAGAGAAAGATAATGAAAGCATTTTTTTGAAGTTTGAAGTTTGAGGTATGAATTATGAAGTATGAGACACGCTCTTCACCCTTCACTCTTCACTTTCCTCAACATTATTCTAAATTTTTACGCACTTTGGAAAGAAAAGCTTTCATTTTTTCGCTGTCTTTTTCTTTAATAATAGTCAGCAAGGTGGCTAACTCGGCGCGGATGTCCTCGATTTGTGCGGTGGTAAAAGGGTTGAACAGAATTTCGGTGAGCAAAAAATCGTCTTCCGACAGCAGCCCGCGGGCAATGTCCATGTGGCGTT
>JAITSM010000228.1 GCA_031287815.1 Prevotellaceae bacterium | reverse complement strand
TGCGCCCATGTATATGCCCTGCCGCATTCCTCTTTTGTGCAGCCGCTAATGGCAGCGCCTATTGTGGTACTATTATAGCTTGCTAATTTTACATTCTGTGCCAGCCACCATTTATTGTCGGGCATCAAAACAATCCGGTATAATTCATGGTCGCGGGTGTCTTTTATATATGCTTCCCAATTCTGTGCGCCGCTGGCGCGCTGTTGGCAAAGATGCGTAGCATCCATGTATAAATCGCTTCCCTGATAAGGGCAGAAAACGACCGGACAAGCTGTTTCATCCATAATCGTCGTAGGTGTAATAGTCAATGCCGAAGCGGCAAGCGTTGTTCCGGTTACCGGTTGCGTTGCGCCGTTAGCGGCAATCAATGTAAACGGCGGCGTGCCGGAAAAAGTGTAAGTTCCGTCAGCAGCCGTTACAGTCGGCGGGCAGTCGGACGCATACACGCACCAGTTAAAAGTAGTATTTGCCGGGATATTCGTTAGCGGCACCGTTACCATTTGATTATAGCTGCCAGTATTTCCCTGCAACCAAAAACCTTTATCCGTTTCCGGCGCCACCGTTCCGGGCGAAGGATTGGCAATGGTAGCGCGTGTCCATGCGCCGGAGGGTTGGTCGTTTTCTACCTTGATAAAATCAATCCACAACCAGACTTTGGAATTATGGCAAGTTCCGGCGGGAACAGCATTCCATGATACGCGGAATTGCACGGCAGGCGTGGTGTAGGTTGCGCCGAGCAGTTCAATGTTAATATGGCTTTGTGCAAATACAGAAAAGCCAAATCCCATAAGGGAAAGCAAAGAGAAAAGAATTTTTTTCATAATTGTTTTTGTTAATTGGTTTTTGATTGTTCTTCGGAATACCGAAACACGCCGACTGCCGCCGGCTCGTCTTTGCCGGTGTAATATACCGGAATATTTTCCACGTTCGACGTAGTTGTTTTTTGCGTGGCGCAACCTGTCGCCAATAGCAACAAGCCCGCAAGGAAAAGAAGAATTTTTTTCATAAAAGTAAATTTTAAAATTGTTATTATTTTGCGCAGTCTTGGGGTTGTTTTCAAACACAAACTTTTTAATATAAACAACCCCCTGCTGCGATTTTTTATTCGTTGCCAATCATTGCAGAAGTTTTTAATAACCCGTTTCTGCAAATCGTTTCTTCAACTTTTATGGTGATTTTTTCCAGATTCCACTAAAAAACCAAGAGTGGAAGTAGATATTATACTTATTGATATCAGAGGTTCTGGAAGACCCAACGTGTAAATAAGTATAACAACCTACAACCACTCTCGGCAAGGTTGCTCTGACTTATTATTCATACACGTTAGAAATTTTCCAGATTTCTGATATCACGCAGAATAAAAGTTAAAGCGATATATTTTTTTTATATCTATTTCAAAATGTCAAGGAGCAAGTAATAACCGCTGCAAATATAATTACATTTTTTTAAATTGCAACTATTTTTGAAATTTTTTTTTCGTAAGGTGGTTCCGGCGCCAGCACCCTTCACTCTCCATTCTCCATTCTGCACCCTCCATTCTATTTTCGTACCTTTGCAATAGAATTATACTGTAAGATGACAGCAGAAAAAATAGAAGGCAGCGCGCCTCCTTTGTGGGGCAGGGGAGCGACCGTCGCTTTTTACACGTTGGGTTGCAAACTTAACTTTTCGGAGACATCCGCCCTGGCGCGTCGCTTTGTGGAGGCGGGTTTCGAGCGGGCGCTGCCGGCGCAAAAAGCCGATATATATATAGTGAACACCTGCTCGGTAACGGAACATGCCGACAAAAAATGCCGCCAGGCCATTCGCAAACTAACGCAACTGAATCCGGCGGCGTGGATGGTGGTAACCGGTTGCTATGCGCAGCTGAAGCCGGAAGAAGTGGCGGCTATCGACGGCGTGGATTTGGTGCTCGGCGCCGACCAGAAGGGAAATCTGTTTGAATATGTCAATAATTTGCGCACAAAGGGCAAAGCGCAGGTGCTGTCGTGCGACATCCGGGCGGTGGACAGCTTTTTCCCGGCCTTCTCTTCGGGCGACCGCACCCGCTCGTTTTTGAAAATACAGGACGGTTGCGATTACCGGTGCGCCTACTGCACCGTGCCGCTGGCGCGCGGAAGAAGCCGCAACCTTCCCATTGCCGGTATTGTGAAAGAGGCGGAAGCCATTGCCGCATTAGGCATCCAGGAGATAGTGCTGACGGGGGTAAATATCGGCGACTTTGGAAAAACCACCGGCGAAACATTTTTTGAATTGTTGCAGGCATTAGAAAAAGTCAACGGTATCGGGCGTTTCCGCATATCGTCCATTGAGCCGAATTTGCTTACCGACGATATGATTGAATGGATAGCGCAGTCGAAAAAAATGATGCCGCATTTTCATATACCGCTACAGTCGGGCAGCGACAGGGTGTTGAAGCGGATGCGCCGCCGCTACCGGCGCGAAGTATTTGCCGGGCGCGTGCAAAAAATCCGCGCCGTGATGCCGCATGCTTTTATAGGTGTCGATGTGATTGCCGGCTTTCCGGGCGAAACGGCGGACGATTTCCGCGAAACGTATATCTTCCTCGAACAAATGCAGCCGGCGTGGCTGCACCTGTTTCCCTATTCCGAACGTCCCGGCACGCCGGCGGCAACGATGCCCGGCAGCGTGCTGAAACAGGAACGTGCCGCGCGGGTGAAGGAACTGCAAAGCCTTTGCGCCAAACTGCACCGCGCATTTTACGAAAAAAATATCGGCCTGGAAACGCGCGTCCTCTGGGAAAGCGCCTGCAAAGGCGGCATGATGCAGGGGTTTACCGACAATTACCTGAAAATAGAAACGCCCTATCGTCGTGAGTTGATAGGGCGTTTACAGCCAATTAAAATAACGGATCTCCGGATTCCTCCGGCAGTTTAATCCACCGGAATATTTTTATTTACATTCTTGCTGCCAGCCAGTGCGTAGAACAGCAGGTAGGCAAGGCCTGCAACAGGTATAAGATAAGAAATCATATAAGTGGCATGGTCGGCAATATAATTTTGAAGCAATGGGAGAATACCTCCGCCGCAAACCATCATCATAAAAATACCGGAAGCGGCTGCCACATATTTGCCCAGCCCTTCTACCGCAAGGTTGAATATGCCGCCCCACATTACCGATGTGCAAAGGCCGCACAATACGAGGAACAGTGCGCTAACAGGCACTTGCGTCATTGCAAAACCGGAGCCTGTGAACACAGGAATGGAAACCGGCGTGCCGAGCGGCGCTACGATAGCCGCTAATACGAACACTATCCCGATGCTCGACGCTACGGCAAGCATCGTCTTGCTGGATACTTTGCCTCCTACGGACGCTCCTATGAAACGCCCAATCAGCATCAGGAACCAGTAAGTCCCTGCAACAAAGCCGGCGATCGTGGCGCCCACATTGCCGGCGGCAGGATCTTCCAAAAATAAATTCATGGTAGCCGGAATACCTACTTCAACGCCCACATAAATAAAAATCCCCACTGCGCCTAAAATAAAATGGCGGAACGCCCAGGGACTGTACGCATGTTTAACAACCGTTCCGGAAGCCTTGGCGGCGCTTAAATGCGGCTCATTTATTTTAACCAATGACAGCACAACAAAAACGACGGCAAATACGCCCATTGCAATAAATAATACCGGATTGACGTCGGAAATAGCCGTGTCTTTTGTAACCTGCCCGATCATGGCTCCCACCAGCATCGGCGTAATCGTCCCGGTAAGGGAATTGAATGAGCCGCCTACCTGCAATAGCTGGTTGCCTTTTTTGCCGCCGCCGCCCAATGTGTTCAGCATGGGATTTACCACCGTATTTAATATACATACGGAAAAGCCGCAGATAAATGCGCCTAAAAGATACACGATGAAACTGGCGGCCACGCCCGATAAAAATTGAACGCCCACGCCGATAAAGCCAACAATGATTGCCAGCAAAGCGGTTCGCTTGTAACCTACTCTTTGCAGTAATAAACCTGCCGGAATACCCATAAATGCATAGGCAGCGAAATTAGCGAAATTCCCAAGCATGCCTAAAAAGTTGGAGGCTTGGAACTGCGCTTTTACAATGACGCCCATGGGCGCCGCGAGGTTAGTAACAAATGATATCATCCCAAACAGGAAAATCATCATGATAATAGCAACCAGGTTGCCGTTTTGTTTTTGTTGTGTCATAGTTGTATTTTTTTAAGTTAGTTAAAAACGACGCAAATTTATACAAAAAAAACCAAGTTACAAGTTTTGAGTACAAAAGTTTATGAGGAATTTTTTAAACAATCTGTAATTTGTTAGTTTTCATGGTTATTTATTTGTTAATGCAACCAGCTCGTTTGTTAATGCAGCCGGCTCGTTTGTTAATGCAATCAGGTTGGGGCGCCTTGTTTTTTTCGAAAATTTGCTACTCATAAAATTTTTGTATCTTCGCCTTCCCAAACTAAACATTCAATAATATGCACATAGCAGTAGCAGGTAATATAGGTAGCGGCAAGACAACACTCACCGGCTTGCTGGCGCGCCATTACAACTGGCAGCCCAAATTCGAAGTGGAAGACAATCCTTATTTGTTCGATTTCTATGATGAGATGCAGCGTTGGTCTTTCAACCTGCAAGTCTATTTTTTGGGCAAGCGTTTCGAAGGGATTGTGGAAATAAAAAACGCCAGGGAAACGATTATACAAGACCGGACAATCTATGAAGACGCCTGTATTTTCGCGCTCAACCTGCGGAATATGGGGTTAATGTCTTCGCGCGACTTCGATACCTATAACGAGTTGTTCAATTTGATGATTTCATTGGTTACCCCGCCCGATTTGTTGATTTACCTCCGTTCGTCGGTGCCCACGCTGGTGTACCAAATACAAAAACGCGGCCGCGATTATGAAACCGGCATCCGTATTGATTATTTAACGCGGTTGAATGAGTTGTACGAAGCCTGGATTGAAAAATATACCGGCCGTAAACTCATCATCGATGTCGATACGATTAAATTCAGTGAGGCGCCCGAAGATTTAAGCGCCATAATCGACAAAATAGACGCCCAACTGTACGGGCTTTTTTGAATGGAGAATGTCTGTTGAGGCGTTAGCCAATTCTCATTCTCCATTCTCCATTCGGAAGAGTGGCAGGAAGGCGCGGTAGATGTCCGCTTGGGGCGCATTATTTTCCTGTTCGTAAGCATAGACCAGGTATTCCGTCAATCGCAAGATGGCCGTTACGTTGTCGCAGGGGGCGTAGTACTCCGGGCGGCAAGCAAGGCCGCGCTGTTGAAGGTAGGCGGTGATTTCCTGTTTCCCTGCCCGCAGGCCGTTTTTAAAAGGGTTGATGTAGCATACCACCTCGCCGGAAGCGGTGGTATAAGCCAGCAGGAAAGCGTCGGGAAGGCTGACGCCATGCATCGGAAAACCCGCCTGCTGCGCCAGATGCAGATACAGTAAGCTAAGCGAAATACTGTTGCCGCACTTTGTTTCCAGCACGCGATTGATAAAACAATAATCCGGGTTCGATGTTTCGACGGTACCCGTGTAGGAGTGCGTGCGGTAGAAGAGGTGGTTAAAAATATTCAGTTTGTTCAGTATGGGTAGCGATTCGTCGGAGGTGGCGACCCAGATGTCTTTCAGGATATCGTCGATGGCGTTTTGCAGTGGGGGCAGGCGCAGGTGGGGATACTGCTGTTTCGCTATCCGGTAAGCGCCTTCCAGGAGGTTGTGCTGTTGCCCGTCAATCCATTGTTTCATGCCTTGCAGGGTGTCTTGCAAATGGATTTGCCGGATAATCGTTTCAATGCGTTCGCGGATGTTTGCATCGCGGCTGTGCGCCCACACCTTTTCCAGGTAAGGGATGTTGCCGGAGCCCTGTTCCAGAAAGCGCGACGTTACTGCGCCGTAAACGATGGCGTCGGGGTCGTCCAGCAGATCAACCAGCGTGCCTATTTCCTGTGCCGACATAAAACGGGGAATTAAAATTATTCTTCGCCGGCTAATTTTTCCAACGCTGTTTCTATCATTTTTTTCACCGCCGGCCGGTAGTCGGTGAGCGCCGTCAAGCCTACGCGGTTGGCGATGATGCAGCAGGCCGTGCCGGCTTCGTGCCCCAATAATTTTGCGAGTCCGGCGATGGCGGAGCTTTCCATTTCAAAATTCGTGATGCACCGGTTATCGAAGCGAAAGCTTTCAATCCGTTCGTTGATTTGCGGGTTGGCCAGCGGCAGGCGCAGTACGCGTCCTTGCGGGCCGTAAAATCCGGGAGCGGAAATGGTCATTCCCTCCACGGAGACGTCGGAAAAGAGCTGCGCCAGTTTTTCCGAAGCCCGCACAAAATAAGGCGCGGTGTGCTGTTTGCCCCAGTTCGTATGCGTGACAAAAGCCGCTTCGTAATCCGGTAAACAGATGTCGTTGCGGCGGGCGTAGAAGTTTAATAACCCGTCGAAGCCTATGGAGATGGCGGAGAATACAAGGTCGCCCAGTTGCAGGTGGGGCTGCAACCCGCCGGAAGTGCCCAGCCGCAGGATGGTTAATTTCCGGTGGTCGGGTTTGATGGTGCGCGTGGGGAAATCTATATTTGCCAACGCATCCAGCTCGTTCATCACAATATCGATATTGTCCGTGCCGATGCCGGTAGATACCACGGTGAGGCGTTTTCCTTTGTACCGCCCGGTGGCGCTTACAAATTCGCGGTTTTGCGCCTGTGATTCTATGGTGGAAAAATAATCCGACACCATTTTTACGCGTCCCGGATCGCCTACTAAAATAACCGTATCCGCCAGTTCGTGCGGTTTTATGTGCAGGTGAAAAATGCTGCCGTCGCTGTTGATAATTAGTTCGGAAGAAGGAATAGTATGCATAATTGTTTCGTGTTTTTAGCGTTTAACGCTACAAAAATAAGGCATAATGCGGGAAATAAAAAGTTTTTTCCGGAATAGTTATCAAAGAATAATGAACAATGGAGGGGGAATGTGCTAATGTGACTAATTGTTTAATGTGACTAATTGGGCTGGCGCCAGCCAACTCTCAGTTCTTAACTCTTAGTTCTTAACTTTTACTTGAAATCTCAATAAATATCCAATATCAATAGCATATTTTTCTTGACTTGTTCGACGAAAGGAATAGGCAACGCGCCGAGTTTTTTAAACAGCCTTTTATTGTCGATGGCTCTTATTTGGTCAATCATTATATCACAATCCTGATGCAGGTTGGCAGTGCCTTTTTTCAATGACACACGCAAGATAGAAGCGTTTTTTGTGATGTTGGTAGTTATTGGGCAAATAAGGGTGGACAGGTGCGGGAGGCTGTTTAGCAGGTTCGTTTGGACGATAAGCACCGGTCGGATTTTTCCTGTTTCTGTTCCTATGCGGGGATTTAAATCCGCAAGCCAGATGTCGAATTGTTGGCAAATCATACCTCAATAGCTTCAAATTCGCGAAGGGTTTCTGCGGATGATGCCTGTACGGCTTTTGATTCTTTTTCCAGTATTTTCGCAAGAGATAAGCGAACGTTGCTTTCCTTTGCCTTTTCATTTAACAAGACCTCGAATTCATTCTGGGGAATTACCACCAACCGGTTACCCGCAGTGTCTTTAATGAATTGCGGATGGAATGCGCCGATAGGCGAAGTGGGTAAATGTGTATTCATTTTGTTTTTTTACAAATATACGCAAAATATTCTATGTAGAGTTAAGAACTAAGAGTTAAGAGTTAAGAGTTAAAAACTAAAAGCGCTGGCGCCAGCCAACCTTAAACCTTAAACTTTCAACTAAGGCGGCGTTATTTTTTGGGGAAGCGGGCGGGTTAATGGGTTTAGGTTAATTTTATTTTCCCTTCACGGAGCAATCGCCAATATTCGCGTTCCTCCTGCAAAGTCATACCTTCGGTGGCTTTTGCCATCTTTTCTTTTACGGAGCGGAAAAAGGCTACCGTATCAAATTCTTTTTCTTTTTTTACTTCCGGTTTCATATTTTTAAAAATTCTAAGGGTGAGCGTATATCTATTAAGGGGTATCCAAAGCGCATGTTAATAGCGTTGAACATTTTTATTTTATCATAATTTACAATGTGTTTAAAATTCCAACTGATGAGGCAGTCAACTCGGTTGACGGAAGCCAGCGCTATGTGATAAGCGTCATTTCGGCTTGCCTTGCCTAAGGCGTTTTCAGAAATATATAGCAATGCTAATGCTTTTACTTCATCGGTCATTTCTATATACTGATAACAGTCGGGAGGTATCAATTATCCTATGTAGAGTTAAGAACTAAGAGTTAAGAGTTAAAAACTAAAAGCGCTGGCGCCAGCCCAATTAGTCACATTAGTCACATTAGCACATTCCCCATAATTCCACCTCATCACGGGATGACGGCATTTATAATCGAGCTGTAAGGGCCTTTTTTGCCGCGGGTATTTATCCAGCAGAGGCAGAAGTAGAGCATTTTCCCGCGCTGTGTGTCATCGAACGAGAGGGTATAGGGCGTCTGGGTGGCAAACGCGATGTTCGATAATTCTGCCAGCCTTGTGGGCAGCGCGTCCATCACCACCCAGCGGATTTCCACGCCGAGTTGCCCGGGGGGCTTGGCCCTCACGGTTTCCGCGCCCGCGAGGAAATGCGAAAAATGAATGATTACGTGGCGCAACATGTGCGTATCCGCCCAGCCGGCGGGGTAGTTCGTGGACACCGGCGCGGGCACGCGTTTGCCGGAGGGGTGTTCGGGTAACCCCATTCTCAACAGGTCTTCGGACCTAACCAGCGGGTTATTTTTCAGAAGCCCCGTGTATAATTTCCGGTAAAGCGGCTTAAAAACCTTTTCGGCGGAATAGAGGGCAGTGGTTTTCCCTTTCGTCCGTTCCGGTTCGTTTTCCCAGTTGAGGTAGGCGGCGGAGTAGTCCGCATATTGGGGCGAAAAATGATTGTCGAGCCATTCTCCCTGCAGCGTATCCGCGCCAAAGCCCATGCGGTTGCGCGCCGGCTGGCTGGTGATGTAGTTATGCGTAAAGGTGGCTTGCATGTGCAAAGCTTCGTGATTCTGTTCTAACCAATCGTGGTTTGCCATAATTTTGTTGTTTTATGATTTTTAATTTTCGTTCATCGCTGTTCGTGTATCTTTAACTATTTTCTATTTAGGGGGTTCCCTAAATCATTTATGTTGTCCCCTGAATCATTTATGTTGTCCCCTGAATTATTTATGTTGTTCCCTAAATCATTTATGTTGTCCCCGAAATCATTTATGTTGTCCCCGAAATCATTTATGTTGTCCCCGAAATCATTTATGTTGTCCCCGAAATCATTTATGTAGTCCCCGAAATCATTTATGTAGTCCCCTAAATTATTTATGTAGTCCCCTAAATTATTTATGTAGTCCCCTAAATCATTTATGTAGTCCCCTAAATCATTTATGTAGTCCCCTAAATCATTTATGTAGTCCCCTAAATTATTTATGTAGTCCCCTAAATTATTTATGTAGTCCCCTAAATTAT
>JAITSM010000059.1 GCA_031287815.1 Prevotellaceae bacterium | reverse complement strand
CGGAAGCAATATCCATAAAAATGACCGGATGCCCGTTCAGCGTAAACGGCTTGTAAAGCTGTTCTATCAAGGCTTTCGCCTTGTCGCTGTCCACGCCGACCACAATCCGGTCGGGGCGCATGAAATCGTCGATAGCCGCGCCTTCCTTTAAAAATTCTGGGTTGGAAGCTACATCAAAAGGTATTTCCATGCAGCCTTTCTGCAATTCTTCCCGGATGGTTTTGCGCACCAGTTCCGCCGTTCCCACCGGGACGGTGCTTTTGGTAACAAACACTATATACCTGCTAATGGAACGCCCGACGGTGCGGGCAACGTCTAACACATATTTTAAGTCGGCGCTGCCGTTTTCACCGGGCGGCGTGCCGACTGCGCTGAACACAATATCGCTGTTGTTGATTACCGCCGCCAAATCCGTGCCGAACTTCAACCGCCCTGCCGCCGCATTCTTATGCACCAAATTTTCCAGTCCCGGCTCGTAAATAGGAATAATGCCGGCGTTCAGCCCGGCGATTTTCTTCGCGTCAATGTCTATGCAATCCACATGCGTGCCCATTTCCGCAAAACATGCGCCGGTAACTAATCCTACATATCCCGTTCCAACAATCGTAATATTCATGCGTTAGAATTTATACATTTGTTCGTAATATTTTTGGTAATCGCCGGAAGTTACATTGTCCATCCATGCTTGGTTGTCGAGGTACCATTTGACGGTTTTCTCCAATCCCTCTTCAAACTGCAACGAAGGCTCCCAGCCCAGCTCCGTTTTCAGTTTGGTGGAGTCAATGGCGTAACGCAAGTCATGCCCGGCGCGGTCGGTAACAAAGGTAATCAATTTTTCCGAAGCGCCTTCCGGGCGCCCCAGTAAACGGTCGACGACCTTAATCATTACCCTAATCAAATCAATATTTTTCCATTCGTTGAAGCCACCGATATTATAAGTGTCGCCGATTTTTCCCTTGTGGAAAATCACATCAATGGCGCGTGCATGGTCTTCTACAAACAGCCAGTCGCGCACATTCTCTCCCTTGCCGTACACCGGCAGCGGTTTGTTGTGCCGAATATTGTTAATAAATAACGGTATCAATTTTTCGGGAAACTGGTAGGGGCCGTAGTTATTCGAGCAATTGCTGATCACCACCGGCAGTTTGTAGGTATTGTGAAACGCCCGTACGAAATGGTCGGAGCCGGCTTTGGAGGCGGAGTAGGGCGATTTCGGGTCATAGGGCGTGGTTTCTACAAAAAAGCCGCCGTGTTCCAACGAACCGTATACTTCGTCGGTGGAGACATGGTAAAAAAGCCGCCCACTATAGTCATCCTTCCAGTGTTCTTTGGCGGCTTGCAGCAAGGTGAGCGTGCCGATAACGTTGGTTTTTGCAAAAATAAACGGGTCGCTGATCGAACGGTCTACATGCGATTCCGCCGCCAGGTGAATGACGCCGGTAATGGCAAAATCAGCCATTACTTTTTTCACCTGCTCATAATCGCAAATGTCGGTTTTGACAAAATGATAGTTTGCGTTCTTTTCTACATCACGCAGGTTTTCCAGATTCCCGGCATACGTCAGGTTATCCATATTCACAATCGTGGCATCGGGATACTTCCCGGTAAACAGCCGCACCACATGCGAGCCGATAAATCCGGCGCCGCCGGTAATTAATATATTCTTCATATATTTAAAAATAATTCGTTAAAACCCGGATGTTTCCTGTCTTTTTCGGACAAAATCAACTTACTTGCCGGCACCGGCCAGTCAATGCCGATCGTGGCGTCATCGAAGCGGATACTGCGCTCGGCTTGGGGGGCATAGTAATTATCGACCTTGTATGTAAAGACCGCCGTTTCGCTCAACACTACAAAACCATGCGCCATGCCGTGTGGAAGGAACAACTGCCGCTTGTTTTCCGCGCTCAGTTCGACTGCTACATACTTTCCAAATGTCGGAGATTTGCGGCGAATATCCACCGCCACATCCCACACCGTACCCTGCACCACCCGCACCAGCTTGCTTTGCTCGAACGGCGGCAGCTGGAAATGCAGCCCGCGCAACACGCCATACGACGACTTCGACTCGTTGTCCTGCACAAAAGTGATGCGCCCGATATGTTTTTCAAACGCATCCTGCCGGAATGATTCCATAAAATAACCGCGCGCGTCGGTAAACACTTTCGGCGTAATAACCCAGACGCCCTTAATAATTGTTTCTTGAAAATCCATGTTTTTTTAACCTGCTAATTCCAATAAATATTGGCCGTAGGCCGTTTTATTCATCGCCGCGCCCTGTGCGCGCAGTTGTGAAGCATCAATCCAGCCGTTGCGCCACGCAATTTCTTCGATGCACGCAATATAAAAACCCTGCCGGTTTTGGATAGTCGCTACGTAATTGGACGCATCCAGCATATTGTCGGCATTGCCAGTATCCAGCCAGGCAAAACCGCGCCCGAAAAGCGCTACCGTCAGCGTACCTTCGCGGAGGTATACTTTATTCAAATCGGTAATCTCCAGTTCACCCCGCGCCGAAGGCTTTAGCTGGCGCGCCTTTTCACATACGGTGTTATCATAAAAGTATAATCCGGGAATCGCATAATTTGATTTCGGCTGCGCCGGCTTTTCTTCCAGCGAAACCACTTTGTTCGTTTTGTCAAATTCCACTACGCCGTAGGCGCGCGGGTCTTTCACATAATAACCGAAAATGCATGCGCCCTTCTCCTGCGCGCTCTTCGCCGCATGGGCGAGCATGGACGAAAAGCCCTGCCCGTAAAAAATATTATCGCCCAAGACTAATGTGCCGCCTTCGCCGTTCAGAAATTTTTCGCCGACAATAAATGCTTCCGCCAATCCGTTCGGCTTTTCCTGCACCTGGTAACTGAAGGTCATTCCCAGCTGTTCGCCTGTCCCGAACAGTTCGCGAAACGACGGCAAATCGCGCGGCGTGGAAATAATCAATACTTCGCGGATGCCCGCCAGCATAAGCGTAGAAAGCGGATAATAAATCATCGGTTTATCGTACACCGGCATAATTTGTTTTGAGATTGCTTTTGACGACGGGAATAAGCGCGTAGCAACGCCGCCGGCTAAAATGAGTCCTTTCATAATTTCAGGTAAAATTAAAAGCCTTTAACAGTTGGCAAATTTAGGAAAAAAATACGCAGTCACAAAATTTTATTAGCTTTGCGAAAAATTTACGGTAAAGTAAAATGCGATGGTTGTACAATATAGGTATCTATCTTTATTCATTGTTGGTACTGGCGGCGTCGCCGGTGAATAAAAAAGCTGATTTGTTTCGTCGCGGGCGCAGGCATGGGCGCAAACAATGGCAAAGCATCCAGCAGGCCGGCGCGCCTGTTGCCTGGTTTCACTGTTCGTCGCTGGGCGAATTTGAACAGGGGCGCACATTGATAGAGGCCTATCGCCATCAATTTCCCGCACACAAAATTTTGTTGACCTTCTTCTCTCCTTCCGGTTATGAAATACGGAAGAATTACTCCGGCGCCGATTGGGTGCGTTACCTGCCGCTGGATACACCCCGCAATGCCCGCCGGTTTGTAGCGATGGTGAAGCCTGAAACAGTAATTTTTATAAAGTACGATTTTTGGTACAACCTCTTGCGCACCCTGAGAAAACAGGCTATTCCGGTATATGTGGCGTCGGCGATATTCCGCCCGTCGCAAGCGTTTTTTAAATGGTACGGCGGATTTTTCCGGAAGATGTTGCACGCCTACCGTTATTTGTTTGTGCAAAACGAGGCCTCCAAAGAATTGCTGGCAGCCATTGGTATTACAAACGTTTTCGTAACCGGCGACACGCGCTTCGACCGCGTGTGGCAACTGGCGCAAACGCCGGAAAAATTGCCGGTGATAGAAAATTTCTCCGCCGGGCAACCCGCCATTATTGCCGGCAGCACCTGGCCGGCCGATGAAGAAAAACTTGCCGCTGCTTTTGCCACATTGCCTGCAAATACCAAATTAGTGATTGCCCCGCACGAAATTCACGAAGAACATTTGGCAGCTATCGCCAAACGTTTTGCGCCATTCGGCGTCGTGAGGTACTCAATGGCGAACGGCGAACGGCGAACGGTCGACTGCCGCGTCCTGATAGTGGATACGATGGGGCTATTGTCGTCTGTTTACCAATACGGCACGGTGGCATATATTGGCGGCGGTTTCGGCGCAGGTATACACAACACGTTGGAAGCGGCGGTGTATGGCTTGCCGGTGATTTTCGGGCCTAACTACCGGCGTTTCCGCGAAGCGAACGACTTGATAGCGCAGGGTGGCGCGACAAGTTATACAACAGCGGCAGAACTTTCCGCCCTACTTCTACAATGGCTCGCCGATAACAGCGCCGGGGAAACCAATCGGCAATACGTCGCGCAACACTGCGGCGCCACGCAGGCGATCTTGCGTTTATTGCGACAATAGCGTCTTTAAATTGATAGAATGGACATGGTAGAATCTTGTCCGAACAGGGCGTGTTTCTATTTCGCGGCCGCTACCTTACGCACCGTACCTGAAACCCGTTGTATTTATCGAAACTGTATACGAGCAGACCACCGCTGTAGTAGCCCAAGTAGTACGCACTACTGCCATTCTCCGTAGAAGACCAGTAGTCGGCATACAAGTTCTCATTGACAATGGAACTGCCGTCAGCGTATCCTCCATAGCCCCAAACGCTACTCAAGGCCGATAAAGTAGTATTACTTGCAAGGGTTTCAGAATCCGACTTGGTAGGTACCCGCCACGGCGGGGGGCACATCTTCGATTGATTCTTCTGCACATACGCCCAGTTATAATAATACCATGTCTTTCCATCCTTCGTATAGCTGCGGCACTGCGGGTCGATCGTACTTTTTGTAAACTCTTCTTTATTACATTCGGGAATATGGATAGCGTCGCTCCATGTTTGTTCGCCGAACGTCCATGTTTTAGTAGAGGCGGCATGGGGCGGGGTGTTTTGGGCATAGCCATACACGAACCCGCATAGCATAAGGATGGTTAAAATTTTTTTCATAGTTGTATTTTTTATTGTTTCAGGTTTAAAGTTGCTGGCGCCGGCCACCTGAAACCTGAAATCTATTTTCCCGTTAGGGGATGACGGCGCTTCGGATTTCGTTACAGGGGCATTTCTGTCCGGTGGTGTTTTCCCAGCGTGCGGCGAAGTAGAGGGTTTTCCCGCGCTGGTCGTTTGCGAAACGCAGGCGCTGAGGGATCCAATCAGTGCGTTTCATAGTTTTTTTTGTTTTAAATTATTGTATTTTAGTTTATTTTGTTTTTAATCTCCGTGTGTCGGATGCAAATCCCCGCGTGTCGGATGCAAATCCCCGCGCGTCGGATGCAAATCCCCGCGCGTCGGATGCAAGTCCCCGCGTGTCGGATGCAAGTCCCCGCGTGTCGGATGCAAGTCCCCGCGCGTCGGATGCAAGTCCCCGCGCGGCCACGCCGCAAACCCGTCGGCAGGGCGGCAAATAATTTGCGGTAGGCTTGAAAGCCGCTTGGCAGGGTATAAATACAGAGACCCCGTCGCGAAAGAAAATTTTCGCGCCTGCGGCGGGCTGTTTTTGGGGGATGTTTAGTCAGAGGGGATACTTATATGTGCTGTGCTGTGCTGTGCTGTGCTGTGCTGTGCTGTGCTGTGCTGTGCTGTGCTGTGCTGTGCTGTGCTGTGCTGTGCTGTGCTGTGCTGTGCTGTGCTGCTTCGCAGCACAAAGATACGGCAAATT
>JAITSM010000011.1 GCA_031287815.1 Prevotellaceae bacterium | reverse complement strand
AATGGATTTCATCACACGTGAAACAGGCATCAAAAATCGGGTTATGCGTTTCAAAAATTGATTTTTTGGTTTCATCTCTCGTGTGATTTTTTCTATCACCTGTATGTTTTCCGGCGATTTTTGGCAATATGCCTAATTGCTTTCATGCTTCTTATTATTTTTACTGATTTTCTATATTATTTCCCGATACAGAACCTGCTGAATATCGTGCCTAAGATTTCGTCGGTGGTAATTTCGCCGGTGATGGTGCCAAGATGATGTAAGGCTTCCCGCACTTCCTGCGCAATGAGGTCGCTCGGTAATTTGTTGGCAAAGCCCTGCGCTGCGCGTGTTAACGCTTCCTGCGTGCGTTGCAGCGCTTCGTAATGACGAAGGTTGGTGACTACCGTTTCGTCGGCGGAAACAGGGGAGCGGTTTACGCTGTTGATTAACGCGTCCGTTAATTGCGTGATGCCTTGTTTGTTTTTCGCCGAAATATATACAGGCGTTGCGGCACAAGAAGGTGCTTCGCATGTGGCGCTGTCGGTTTTATTTACCACTACAATCAATTGCTGGCCGTCATTCAGCTGGGGGCGCACTTCTTTGATGCTTGTGAATGTATCGGGGCGTGTGGCATCTACGAGCAACAGCACAATCGAAGCCTGCCGTATTTTTCCCCAGGTGCGTTCAATACCCATTTGTTCGACGGTTTCGGAGGTATGGCGAAGCCCTGCCGTATCAATAAACCGGAAAGTAATGCCTTGCAGTTGTATTGTTTCTTCGATGCTGTCGCGGGTGGTGCCGTGGATGTCCGACACAATAGCGCGTTCTTCGCTCAGCAGGGTGTTCAGCAGCGTACTTTTGCCTACGTTGGTATGTCCTATAATCGCCACCGGCACGCCGTGTTTGATGGCGTTGCCCAGCGCAAACGATTGCAACAACCGTCCAATAACACGTTGCAATTCTTGCAGCAATGCTGTTAATTGGGTGCGGTCGGCAAATTCGACCTCTTCTTCGCCGAAATCCAGTTCCAGCTCTATCAATGCCACGAAGTCCAGCAGTTGACGGCGCAATTGCCGCAGTTCTTCCGAAAATCCGCCACGCAGTTGTTGCAACGCCACACGGTGTGCCGCTGCGCTCTCCGACGCAATAAGGTCGGCAACCGCTTCGGCTTGTGCCAAATCTATTTTCCCATTCAGGAAGGCGCGTTGTGTAAACTCTCCGGCAGCCGCCATGCGTGCGCCTTTCGATAGAAGCAACCATACAATCCGCTGTTGAATATACACCGAGCCATGACAGGAAATTTCTACCGTATTTTCACCGGTAAACGAATGCGGCGCACGGAATACGCTCACCAGCGCTTCATCAATTTTTTCGCCGTTGTCGTGAACTTCACCGAATACCAGTCGGTGGGAGGCTACGTCCATTAGTTTTTTCGCCGGATGTGCAACAAAAATTTTTTCTACCAGCGCTATAGCCTTTGTCCCGCTGACGCGTATCACTGCTATGCCGCCTTTGCCCGCAGGCGTCGAAATCGCTGTAATCGTATCCGGATGTTCAACGGTCATGAATTATGAATAAATTATTTTAATTTACTAATGTGACTAATTTAATGTGACTAATTTCCTAATGTGCTAATGTGACTAATTTTTTTAATGTATTAATTCTTTAGTGTGACTAATTTTTTTTAATGAGTTAATGTTTTTAATGACTCTGGCACCAGCCCAATTAGTCACATTAGGAAATTAGTCACATTAGCACATTCTATTTAATAGTATTAAACAGCCGTCCCCAACGGATATTCATCGGGAACTTTTTGAAACGGTCGGTAGAAAACCAGATGAATGCCGGTTTACCCACCACATGATTTTCCGGAACAAAGCCCCAGTAGCGCGAGTCAAGCGAATTGTGACGGTTATCGCCCATCATAAAATAGTAATCCATTTTAAATGTATAACTGTCTGCCGGCTGTTCGTTGATATAAATTTTGCCGTCGCGCACTTCCAGCGTATTTTGTTCGTACACGCTGATGACGCGCCGGTACAAAGGCAGGTTTTCCAATGTGAGCGACACGGTAGCGCCGCTTTTTGGAATCCATAGCGGCCCAAAGTTATCGCGTGTCCATTGGTTGTTTTCGGTAAACGGGAAAATCATGAGCGGCGAATCGGGAAAATCGTGCGGGTACACATCGTTATTTTGCACCATCTCCACCACATTGGGCAGTTTTTTTATCTGTTCCATCGCCTCATTGGTCAGCGGCATGCGCCGGTAGCCGGGCAATGTCGGGTCGAAACCGTCTTCATGATATGAAATATTCAGCTTGTCCAGCGTCCGCTCGTTGATGGAGGTACCATTAGTACGTATTAGGTACGTATATTGTATCCCGGAAAAAGCCGGTTGCTGTTCGCCATTCACCCACGCCTTGCCTTCGCGTATTTCCAATGTGTCGCCGGCAATGGCGACGCAGCGTTTTACATAATTATCCTTTTTATCTACCGGCCGCACAATCACCGGCCCGAATATTTTTACCACATTTTCCCTTCCGCTTATGCGCACATGCTTGTAATAATCTTCCTGCGGCTCTTTCGTCAGCACGGTATCGCCATGCGGAAAACCGAATACCACGACATCATTGCGCTGCACCGTGCCGAAGCCGGCAAGGCGGCGGTATTTCCATTTCACTCCTTCAATGTACGATTTGGTATTGAGCACCGGCAGCGTATTATGCACCAAAGGCAACGACAGTGGGGTTTCCGGCACGCGCGGCCCATAGGCTACTTTGCTAACAAATAAATAATCGCCGGTCAGCAGCGAACGTTCCATAGAAGAAGTGGGAATCATGTATGCTTCCAGAAAATACATACGTAGAAACGCCGCCGCCACAAATGAAAAAATAATAGCATCCACCCAGTCAAGCCATTTGTTGCGTTTTTCGCCCGGTTTATATTCTTTTTTCCAAAATGCCCATTTCACTTTTTTGGTAATGTACAAGTCGAAAATAACAGGTAGCCCGAACAGCCACCAATAGTTGCCAAGCCATATAACCCAAAGCGTGTAGCACGCCGCCACCAATCCGAAACGGAATCGTTTATCGCCCCATATTGCACGTATTTTTTTCATCATAAATTGTTGTAAACTTTTTAATGTGTGCAAAGATACAAAAATAAATTCAGGAATGAGCCGTCATAGCAATGACCGCCATTCGGAAGTCAGATAGGAGAAAAAAACGTATCTTTGCCGAACAAGAAACCGTTGGAAGTAATTATATGGAATTAAAATTATCGCCGGAAGTTCACCAAATCATCAATTATAGCCGCGAGGAAGCCATGCGGCTTGGCAATTATGTGATAGAGCCGGAACACCTGATGCTGGGCATTATCCGGCAGGAAAATAACGATGCGCTGAAAGCCTTGTCTGCACTTGGGATAAAGATGACTTCACTGAAAAAAGTGCTCGAAATGTCCTTGCGCGCCGACAGCATCATCCCTTACGAAGAAGCCGACAAGCTGGTTTATTCCAAAGCAGCGGACAAAGTGTTAAAGCAAATGTATCTCGAAGGACTTGCCTTTAAAACGGAAACGCCTTCTGCCGAACATTTGCTGCTGGCGATTTTAAAAGAAGAAAAATCACGCACCTCCCTGCTGCTGGCTAAGCTGCATGTGGATTATAGAAACGTGTGCGAAAAAATATCCGCCCAAAATTTCAACCATCCGGGCCTGTCGCAAGGGATGACGGACTTTGAAGACGAGCCCGAACTGCCGCCGCAACGGCCGGCAAAACCGGCTACTGCGCCGGCTGCCCCTGCCAAACCGCAAAGCGATACGCCCATTTTGGACAATTTCGGTATCGACCTTACGGCTTATGCGGCGAACGGAAAGCTCGACCCGGTAGTGGGGCGCGGAAAGGAAATTGAACGGCTGGCGCAGATTTTAACCCGCCGCAAAAAAAATAATCCAATATTGATCGGCGAACCGGGCGTCGGGAAATCGGCTATTGCCGAAGGCTTGGCGTTGCGCATTGCCCAGAAAAAGGTTTCGCGCATCCTGTTGAGTAAGCGGATTATTTCGCTGGATGTGGGCGCGATTGTAGCCGGCACCAAGTACCGCGGGCAGTTTGAAGAGCGCATGAAGGGTATCCTGAACGAAATAACGAAAAACGGAAATATCATCCTGTTCATTGACGAAATTCATACGATTGTGGGCGCAGGCAATGCCGGCGGGTCGCTGGACGCCGCCAATATGCTGAAGCCGGCGCTGGCGCGCGGCGAACTGCAATGTATCGGCGCGACGACCCTGGACGAATACCGCGAAAACATTGAGAAAGACGGCGCGCTGGAACGCCGTTTCCAAAAGATTATCGTCAATCCGACATCGCCGGAGGAAACGCTGGAAATACTGAACAACATCAAGGAGCGGTACGAAAAGCACCATAATGTTACGTATGCGCCGGAAGCGTTGAAAGCATGCGTAACCTTTACGCAACGCTACATCACCGACCGCTGCTTGCCCGACAAGGCCATTGACGCTATGGACGAAGCGGGAGCGCGGATGCACATTTCCAATATTTCCATACCCGAAGCGATTACGGATATGGAAAAGGAGCTGGACGACATTCGCGAACGCAAGCGGGATGCGGCAAACAAGCAACAGTTCGACCTGGCAAAAGTATTGCGCGACGAAGAACTGGTGAAGCAAAAGGCGTTGGAAGAAGCGTTGAAAGCATGGGAAGAAGAACAAACGAAAAACCGCGCCGCAGTGAATGAAGAACAGGTAGCGGAAGTGGTTTCGATGATTGCCGGCGTGCCTATCCACCGGGTGGCGGAAGACGAAGGCAACCGCCTGTTGAAGATGAGCGACGAACTGAAAAAGCGCGTTATCGGGCAGGACGAAGCGATCGAAAAAATCGTGCGCGCCATCCGTCGCAACCGCGCCGGGCTGAAAGACCCGAATAAACCTATCGGGACATTCATTTTCCTGGGGCCTACCGGCGTGGGAAAGACCCAACTGGCAAAGGAAATATCGGAATACCTTTTCGACTCCTCCGAAAACCTGATTCGTATCGACATGAGCGAGTACATGGAGAAATACTCGTTGAGCCGCTTGATTGGCGCGCCTCCGGGCTATGTGGGCTACGAAGAGGGCGGGCAACTGACCGAGCGCGTGCGCCGTAAACCTTATGCGGTGGTGCTTTTAGACGAAATAGAAAAGGCGCATGTCGATATTTTCAATTTGCTGCTACAGGTATTCGACGAGGGGCGCCTGACCGACAGCAACGGCCGTTATGTGGATTTCCGCAACACGGTACTGATTATGACTTCCAACATCGGCAGCCGCGAATTGAAAGAATACGGGCAGGGCGTCGGTTTTGCCACCCTGACTAAACGCGACACCGCCGAAAATACGCGCAGCATCATCGAAAAAGCCCTGCAACGCACGTTCACGCCGGAGTTCCTAAACCGCGTGGATGAACAAATCCTGTTCAATACCTTAAACAAGGAAGCTATTTTCAAAATCATCGATATTGAGCTTGCGCACTTGTACCAACGGATAGAAGAGTTGGGCTACAGCGTGGAGATTACCGACGAAGCAAAAGATTTCGTCGCCGAACAGGGCTATGACGCCAAATACGGCGCCCGCCCGCTGAAACGCGCCGTGCAAAAATACCTCGAAGATAACCTGGCAGAAGCCATCATCCGCCTCCAACTGAAACCGGGACAACGACTCAAAGTCCTGCTCAACGAAGAAAAAAACGACGTGGTAGTGGAGAATTGAGAATGGAGTATGAGGTATGAAGTGATTATCTATTCCGCCTACTGAAAACTGCTTACTGAATGTCGGCGCAAGCCCATTCTCCACTTTCCATTTTCAATTCTCCATTTGAAACGCTGCTTCAAAAATGGCTTCGCTCATGGAAGGGTGGGGGTGGATGCAGTGGAGAATGTCTTTGCCCCGTACGCCCAGCCGGCGGGCGGTAACCAGGCCGGCAATCATTTCGGTAACGTGGCAGCCGGCCAGATGCGCGCCTAACAGGCGGCCGGTGGCAGCATCGAAAATCAGTTTCACAAAACCGTCCCTGTCGCCGTAAGCAGCCGCTTTCCCGGAAGCGGCGTATGAAACTTTTCCGATACGCAATTCATATCCCCTTTCGCGGGCGGCACGCTCGGTAAGCCCTACCGATGCGGCTTCCGGCGTGGTATAGAGGCAGGCGGGAACGTTTTCATAATCCACCGGCGCAGGCGATAAGCCGGCAATAGTTTCCACGCAGGCTACGGCTTCTGCAGAAGCCACGTGCGCCAACGCCGGCGTGGCAATCACATCGCCAATGGCATAAATGCCCGGTATGTTGGTACGGTAATGCTCGTCCACTTTGATGCGCCCGCGTTCTACCGCTACGCCGGCCTGTTCCAGCCCAATGTTTTCAATGTTTGCCGCAATGCCCACTGCCGATAGTACTTTAGTAGCCGTTACCGTTTCTTCACCTTTTTTGGTTTGCAGCCGCAGCGCGCATCCCTCGCCGGAAGTATCGGCCTGCGTTACCTGCGCAGAGGTCATCACCTTTATTCCCGCCTTGCGGAAAGAGCGCGACAACTGCGCGGAAGTGTCGGCGTCTTCCAGCGGGGCAATGGCGTCCATGTATTCGATGAGCGTTACTTCCGCACCCATGCAGTGGTAAAAATACGCCAACTCGCACCCGATGGCGCCGGAGCCGATAACTGCCAGGCTGCTGGGAACCGTTGCCGGCGTTAGCGCCTCGCGGTAGCCGATAATTTTTTTACCGTCGATAGGCGCAAAAGGCAAGCTATGGGCGCGCGCGCCGGTGGCGATGATAATATGCGTGGCCATAACGGTTTGCCTGCTGCCGTCGGCGGCGGTTACTTCCACGCTTTTATCCGCCTGCAATGCCGCCGTTCCCGTGATGAGTGTAACATTGTTTTTCTTTAACAGGAATTCCACGCCCTTGTTCATAGAGGCGGCCACAGCCCTGCTCCGCGCCACAATAGCCGCAATGTCGGGCGACACGCCGCCGGCAATATGCACGCCGAAACTTTCCGCCTGCCGCGCTTCCTGCAACACCTGCGCGCTGCGAAGCAACGCTTTGGTAGGAATACAGCCCCAATTAAGGCAAATGCCGCCCAGCTCGGAGCGTTCAACTACGGCAGTACGGAATCCCAATTGCGCCGCGCGGACAGCCGCCATATAGCCCCCCGGCCCGCTACCTATAACTAAAATATCAAACATAGTCTTTTCATTTTGCTTACAAAGATAGTGTTTTTGTAGGATGTATGCTGGCGCTAGCCACTGCCTACTGAAAACTGCCCACTGACCTCCGGCGCCAGCCAATTCTCCATTCTCCATTAATTTGCTATTTCCAAAATTCTTTCTACCTTTGCACCCAACATTATGCTCTTTTTCATTTTGGGTGCTTTTATTCTGTTACTGAAATCTTGACAATTTCATATCAATTGAATAAAAACAAATTCTCACAGAAACGTGGGCTTTTGCTTATAATTGATAGGGTAGTCAAGAACCTCAGTAACGATAAGTTTAGTCCACGTTGCACATTTTATCCCCAATACCTCTCTAAACAGAGGAATCCCGAAACAGACTAACCGAATAAAAGTTGCCGAAATGCGAAAGCGTAACGCCGGAAACTTGAAACAATAAACTTGAAACAATAAATTTATGAAAAAGTATTTTTTAATCGCTCTATTATTCCCCCTTTGGGGGGTAGGGGGCATTTCCGCGCAAGTAACCGTTTCCAATATGGCAACGGACTATCCCGCCAGCAAAGTTTCCTTTACCGTTACGTGGACGGCGCAGCCGTACAACAACCAAATCTGGATGATTGTGGACTATATTAAAGTACAAAACGCCTCCACAGCGGGCAATACATGGAAGCGCGCCCTTGTTACGGCGGTAGCCAAAAACACCGGCACAGGCAGCGTGGCAACCGTTACCGGCCAGCGCGGCTTCTGGCTTAACACTTCCGGCAGCAGCGGCAGTGCAAACGTTACAGCAACCCTGAGCCTTGACGCCGGCGTGCAGCAATTCAACTGGTGCGCCTACGCCTTGAACTACCCGCCGGAAGCGAAAATCAAAGCCGGCGGCGGATACGATTTATACGGCACGCCGCCGTTTACCGTAGACGGCGTAACGCTTCCCGCCAACGCTACTACTTACGCTGCGGGCGTGTGCATCGCTTCTATTACTGACGCTACCGACAACCCCGCCGGCATTATTCCCGCGCCGCCGGGCATTCAACTTTCCGCCGGCAGCAGCAGCCAAACCGCCACAGTAAACGCAGCATTGCCTGCCTTAAAATATACTACAACTAATGCTTCCGGAGCGACGTTGACTGCCGGCAGTTTCCCTACAGGCGTTTCCGGCGCGTGGGCGGCGAATACCGTAACCATTAGCGGCGCCCCCTCTGCTACCGGCACATTTACTTATACCGTTACCACTACTAACAGCAATGGTTGTACCAATGCTTCTGTTTCTGGGAAAATAGTTGTTAATCCTTGTGTGCATCCCGATAATGCTTGTACGTGGTCATGTGGTTCTCAGGTTTGGAGTGGGATGTTGCGTAATCCTGCGGGATGTTCCGGCGCTTCCACGATGAGTACTGATGACCCGCCTTCGCAAGCCCAATATAAAGATAATGGTACCACCTATGGTTATTATTATAATTGGACATGTGTCCACACCTACGCATCCACCCTTTGTCCGTCCCCGTGGCGCGTGCCCGACCAATCCGATTTTGATACTTTAATATCGTGCGCTGGCGGTTCCAATGGCACTACCCTCGCCGCAGCTTGGGGGCTCCCCGGCAACACTCACTATGATCAAGTGTACGCTGTGGGCACCCACGGCTTCTTCTGGTCAGTATCCGAATACACCCAAACCACCGCTTACCGCTTGGCCATCGAACCAGCGGTTCAAAAATCATCGCCGTCCCTCAAACAATACGGGATGCCGGTCCGGTGTGTTAAGTAGCGGCAGGAACTTTTAAAATATACATTATATATATAGTGATGAAAAACAATGCAAAATAAAAAGGGTTTAAAATACGAACAGTTTATGCCGCCGTAAGGCAAAAAGTTTAGCCAAACGGTCGAAATGTATAACCAATCAACCGGGTTGCGACACGATTCCACGCGATTGTTACATGATTCCACGCGACTGCTACATGAATCCACGCGGCTGCTACATGAATCCACGCGACTGTTACATGAATCCACGCGACTGTTACATGAATCCACGCGGCTGCTACATGTATCCAC
>JAITSM010000168.1 GCA_031287815.1 Prevotellaceae bacterium | reverse complement strand
AATGGCGCCGGTAGAGGGAATTCCGCCAAACAACGGAGTAATTATATTTGCCGCTCCCTGTGCAATGAGTTCCGTATTCGAGTGATGCCTTTTTCCGGTTACGCCGTCGGCCACCATAGCGGCGAGCAGCGATTCGATAGCTCCCAACAGGGCAATGGTGAACGCCGGTTGCAGCAATAGCCGGATCGCTTTTGCATCTATCGCAATACCGTGCGGTTCGGGAATAGACGCGCCTTCGGATAAACCCGGAAAACGGCTGCCGATCGTATCGACCGGAAGTTCGAAGAAAAACACCAGCAGCGTGGTGATGATAATGGCGACCAAAGAGCCGGGAATACGTTTGGTGATATGCGGAAAAATGATAATCGTTGCTACCGTCAATGCACCCAAGCCCAGTGCAAAAGGGTTAAAGGAATCGAGGTGGTGAAAAAAAGCGCCCCATTTGCTGATAAATTCCGAAGGCACGGAATCTATGGATAACCCAAGAAAATCCTTGATTTGCGTAGAAAAAATAACGACGGCTATACCGCTGGTAAATCCGACAATAATGGGATAGGGGATAAATTTTATTACGCTTCCCAACCGTAGAAGCCCCATGATTATTAGCATAACGCCCGCCATAGCGGTAGCAATCCACAGGCCGTTGATGCCGAAATCAGCTACAATGCCTGCCACAATAATCATAAAAGCGCCGGTAGGCCCGCCAATCAACGTATGCGTGCCGCCGAGAAATGAAATCAAAAATCCGGCAATGATAGCGGTAATCAATCCCTGCTGCGGCGATACGCCGGAAGCGATACCGAAGGCAATAGCCAGCGGGATGGCTACAATCCCAACGACAATGCCCGCTACCAAATCGGCAAAAAAAGTTTGCTTGTTGTATTGCCGGTTTCTAATCAGTATAAAAAGTTTCGGCTGAAAAACGGCTGAAATATTTTTCTTTATTTTTTCCGGAATCATCATTTGCTATCGCTAAAGAAGACGTACGAAATCGTCGAATAAGAACTCCGTGTCCGTAGGCCCGCTGGTGGCTTCGGGATGAAACTGCGCCGAGAAAAACGGCTTGTGCTTATGTCGGATACCTTCGTTGGTTTGGTCGTTCATGTTCACGAAGAGCGGCTCCCAATCTTTCCCCAAAGTAGTTGTATCTACCGCGTAGCCGTGGTTTTGCGAAGTAACGAAACAGCGTTGGGTACCGGCCATTTGTACCGGCTGGTTGTGGCTGCGGTGGCCGTATTTCATTTTATAAGTCGTGGCGCCGCCGGCGGTAGCAAGCAACTGGTTGCCCATGCAGATGCCGAAAATCGGCTTATTACCGTCCAATGCCTTGCGGATATGTTCCACCGCTACGCCGCAATGGGCAGGGTTGCCGGGGCCATTGGTGATAAATAATCCGTCGTAATCAAGCGTATTAAAATCGTAATTCCACGGTACGCGGATTATCGTAACGCCGTGCCGTTGCAGGCAACGCACAATATTGTGCTTTACGCCGCAATCGACCAACGCTACTTTTTTGCCGTTGCCTTCATAGGTGATTATCTCGCGGCAACTGGCTTGGGCAACCAGATTTTCGGTATCGGGATTTTCAAAGCCAATCGTATTATTTTCATGTACGATTTTTCCCAGCATCGAACCTTTTTCGCGCAGTATCTTTGTCAGCTCGCGCGTATCGATGCCATAAATGCCCGGAATCGCATTTTCTTCCAACCACTCGTGCAAACTCTTCCGGGCGCTCCAGTGGCTGTATTCATGGGTATAGTCGGATACGGCCAATCCCTTCACATGAATTTTCTCGCTTTCGTAATTCGAGGAAAGGTGATGAGCGATTTTGTTGTCTGGCACGCCGTAATTGCCCACTATCGGATAGGTGATAGTCAAGATTTGCCCGATATAGGAAGGGTCGGTAAGGCTTTCGGGATAGCCCACCATGGCGGTGTTGAATACCACCTCGCCCGCCGACGCCGTATGGCTGCCGAAAGCTTTGCCGTGGAACACCGTTCCGTTTTCTAAAATAAGAGAAGCTGGTTGTACGAGTTGCATAAATCTGCGATGGTCAATAAAATTTATTTTCTTAAATTTGTGCGCAAATGTACGAAAAAAAATCAAATGTAGTTATTTTAGCCGACGGCGAATTTCCCACGCATGCAGCGCCGTTGCAGGTATTGGCTTCGGCAGATGTGGTGGTGTGCTGCGACGGTGCGGCGGAGAAATTATGCGCCTACGGCAGGGCGCCCGATGCTATTGTCGGCGACATGGACATTTTGCCGGACGAACTGCAAACGCGCTTTGCCGACCGGCTGCATTACATAGCCTCGCAAGAAATAAACGATTTAACAAAGGCTGTGGGGTTTTGCCTGCAACACGGCGCTACGCAGTTAAAAATTCTTGGCGCCGGCGGGTTGCGCGAAGACCACACGATCGCCAATGTGTCGCTTTTGGCGGATTATGCCGCCCAATGCCCTGTGGAAATGATTACCAACTACGGCAGATTTCTGGCTGTTTCGAAAACAAGCGTGCTGGAAAGCGTGGCGGGACAGCAGGTGTCTATCTTCTCGTTGACCCCTTCCGCAAAAATTTCTTCCTCCGGTTTAAAATATCCGTTGCGCCGCCAGCGCCTCGACAGCTGGTGGAAAGGCTCGCTGAACGAAGCTACCGGCAGGCGATTTACGCTCTCCTTCCGCAAAGGAACTTTTATTGTTTTCCTCCTACACGAGGGGGAACGGAGAGTTAAAAGTTAAAAACTAAAAGTTAAGAGTTATGGATTATAAGTTTTCACTCAAAGGAAAAAATTCTCCACTCTCCATTCTCCGCTCTCCCCTCATGAAGTGGTTGCGGGACGATAGAAAGTTGTTGTACCTGACGGCGGGATTGGTTGTTTTTGGCGGCATCGTACGGATAGTTAATCATCCCCTAAGCGTATGGCTGTTGAATGCCGCTTTTATTCCCTATTTCATCATGCGGTTTATTTTTTATTTCAAAAACCGCCAACGCACATGGACGGCTATAGAACGCTACCGCCTTTCTATTTTTGCCGTGCTTTTCATTATAGTAGTATTGAATTTTTTCGCGTCTTACCGTATCGAGTTCCTGCTGCTCATCCTGCTGATGATTGATTACCTGTTTGTGGTAAATAGGGAAGTTTAAAGTTAAGAACTAAGAACTAAGAACTAAGAGTGCTGGCGCCAGCCAACTCTTAGTTCTTAACTCAAAAAAAACCATAGGGGCGAAATATTCATAACCCCATGCAAGTGAAGCAGAGCGTAACGCAGCATGGGGCAACAGGGCACTCCCTGCCCTTCGCGCGGAGCGCCGGCTTTCCGCTATGCACGGACAGTGCGCCGCGCGAAAGGCAGTGGGGGTCTTCTTCTGCAGGCTGCGCTGGCCTGCGGTTATGCAAATTTCGCCCCTTCGGGGCTACCAGTCGGCGGTTTTCAGTAGCAATCCCTTCACCATTTTCCGTTTTCCACTCTCCATTCTTCATTAAAAATAAAATACCATCAAAATGGTATTGCCGCGGCCATGCAAGCGCCTTACCTTTGCACCGGAATTTTTAACGCTTATGAAACGGTATACTGTAATTATCCCCCCGAAACGGAACATGCAAATGAATATGTGTATGTGTCGGTATCAGCGCCGGAGGGGTTTGTTGTGGGTATCATAAAAACAAAACAAACGATTAACACACGTCCGGCGAATAACCGGACGTTTTTTTTTGACTTAAACAATCAACTTTATACAAACAAATTTTAATAACAAACTTTAAAAAATCTATTATGACAAAAATCAAAAAAATTGTTTTCCCGGCCATTGTTCTCCTCACATGGTTTTCTGCTTTTGCGCAGAATAGCGAACGAATTGCCGGAAGGGTGCTGGATGCGACGACGCAGGAGCCTGTGGCGGGCGCGGTGGTCGCGCTGGAAAATGCTACGCTGAGTGCGATTACCGATGCGGAGGGGAATTTTTTCCTGACGCCAAATTCGTTCCCGGCGGTTATTTCTATCCATTATTTGGGTTATCACCGGCAGGCGGTAACGGTGGCGGACGCTTCGAAGACGGTAGTGGTGGAGCTTTCCGAGAATGTGAGTTTCCTCGATGAAATCGTTGTTACCGCGCTGGGCATCACACGGGAGAAAAAGTCGCTGGGATATGCCGCGCAAAATGTACGGGGCGACGACGTGAATGGAAATACGGCCACCAACCTTGTGAACGCCCTTGCGGGTAAGGCGGCGGGCGTGCGGGTTACCAATGCGCAGGGCGATATCGGGGCTTCCCGCATTATTATTCGCGGGGAAACGTCAATTGCCGGAAATAACCAGCCGCTCTTTGTGGTAGACGGTATTCCGGTGGATAATTCGCAGCTCTACCCCGGCACCGGAAAAGACCAGAGCCGCGACTTCCGTAATGCCATTGCCGACCTCAATCCCGAAGATATTGAATCGTTCAATATCTTGAAGGGGCCGAACGCGGCGGCGCTCTACGGCTCGCGGGCGGCGCACGGCGTGATACTGGTTACGACGAAAAAAGGAAA
>JAITSM010000097.1 GCA_031287815.1 Prevotellaceae bacterium | reverse complement strand
TCCAACAAGGCCACCCTCGACGCCGCCTTTGCCCACGCCTCCGGCGCCATCGTCGGCAGCCGGTTTGTGGAGCTGCTGTCGCAAGGCCCCACCCCCGCCGCAGCGGTAGAAAAACTTTTTGCGGCGTTGCGATGAAGAGGGGGCTTTGGAATTATGAATTATGAGGTATGAATTAAGAATTGGCTGGCGCCGGAGAGCAGTAGGCAGTTTACAGTAGCAGTAGGCAGTAGCTGGCGCCTTTTTAGTTTAAAGTTTAAAGTTTAAGGTTTAATGTTGCTGGCGCCAGCCAATTCTCCACTCTCCATTTTCAAATCTCCATTAAAAAGCGGATGCGCCCGGCAAATAGTTTCCGCCCTTGGCAGGTCATCTTTGGAATAACTCCATTACAATTGCCCACAAACATTACTACTGTTCTATACAGCGGCGTCTGCGTAAAATCGGTGGAATAAACTAATTCGTATTTCATGGGAATGGTTTTAATAAGGTGGAGCGGGAAGCCCTGAAGGGAACAGGGCGTAGCAAAGGGAGCGTTGGGTTGAAACGCTATTCTTTATATTTTTACCGCTGACTTACTATATTTCCTGTTATTTGCACAAGCAGCATTCTTGGTACGCGGGGGGGGTCATCTAGCCAATTATATGATTTGAATCCCAGCTGCACAGCGTAGTTTACACACGCAGTCTTGTTCCACTGACCGTTTGTCACTATGGGTCTCATCCATCCGGGATAATAATAATAACCGTGATGTACGCCTATGCATGGCAGCTTGCAGTTTGAGTCTTCCGTTGGTGTACAATTCAATTTGCAAGTGCCATCACAATTCACCAACCCCGCCTTACAGCAACCCAACAAACCCGCGCTTTCGTTTTCACCGCCACATAATATGCCCGGTTCGCCGGTGGCGTCGGTAAGGGCGGTTACGATGCCGCCGGAGTAACCGTAGGTAGGCACTTCCAGTGCGCCGGAAGTGGTGGTAATTGTAAACGGTAGCGAACCTCTTAATATGTAGCCGCCGCTGCCGTCGTCTTTTGCATTGGGTGGGAATCCGCTGCCGTAGGCGCACCAGTTGAATTGTCCCACTGCGTTGCTTAACGTAACGCTGACAGTGGTTAGGTTTGCGGTTACATAAAAGCCTCGACCGGGTAATGTGGAGGCGTCAATGCCGCCGGCGGTATGTGTAGCCCCGCTGATGACGGCTTGGGTAAACGTGCCAGATGTCGTGCCGTCCACAGGGCACAAATCTACGAACACCCACACGCGGTTGTTGGCTACGTCGCCTGTCCATTCCACGCGGAAGGTTACGGTTTTGTTGGTATAATCCGTCGAAAGCGGCGTGATATACACATTTGCGCTTGCGGTTACGCCTGCAAGCAAGGCAAAAAAGAAAAGAATTGTTTTCATGATGTTTTGTTTTTAAATTGTTATTATTTTTTTGCAGCCTCAGGGTTGTTTTCAAACACAAACTTTTTTCTATAAAACAACCCCCTGCTGCGATTTTTTATTCACTGCCAATTGATGTACAATTTTTGTACATTCTTTAAATTTTATAGCTTTTATTTATTACATTACATAAGTAAAATAAAACGTGAACTGATACCGACTCTTTCTAAGGGTTCAGACACCCGTAACACAAGCCGGTATCAACTCACGTTGTACAGCGGCTTTCCTTCTCAGTGTTACGAAAATTGTCTGAATTTAGAAACTTGAACAAAAGCCATTGAAATATTATTCAAATCCGATAAATAAAGAACATCATTAACGCTGCAAATATATTACTTTATTTTTTAATTGCAACTATTTTTGAAAAGATTTTTACCGGAAGGTGGTTTTGGCGGCAGCCACTTTTTTGAGTTAAAAGTTAAAAACTAAAAGATAAAAGATAAGAGAAGCCGCCCGTTCCCACGGGCGGCTTCTCTTGTTTTTTTTGGGGGGGAATTGCCAGCGGCAACTGTAAACTACCGGCTGTTCCTACCCGTTCATCGAGATTAAAAATTCTTCGTTGCTTGCGGTGTGGTTCATGCGGTCGCGCAGGAACTCCATTGCTTCTATGGAATTCATGTCGGCAAGGTAATTGCGCAATACCCAAACTTTATTCATGGTGGGCTTTTCAAGCAGCAAATCTTCCCGGCGCGTACCGCTGGCGGTAACGTCCACCGCAGGAAATACGCGCTTGTTCGACAGTTTGCGGTCTAATTGCAATTCCATATTGCCGGTGCCTTTAAATTCTTCGAAAATCACTTCGTCCATCTTCGAGCCGGTATCTATCAAGGCTGTGGCAAGGATGGTCAACGAGCCGCCGTTTTCAATATTACGCGCCGCGCCGAAAAACCGTTTGGGTTTGTGCAGCGCATTGGCGTCCACGCCACCGCTCAATACCTTGCCGGACGCCGGCTGCACGGTGTTGAAGGCGCGCGCCAAACGGGTAATGGAGTCCAGTAAAATCACCACGTCGTGCCCACATTCGACCAGCCGTTTTGCTTTTTCCAGCACAATATTGGCTACTTTCACGTGGCGTTCCGCCGGTTCGTCGAACGTAGAAGCGATCACTTCGGCGCGCACGCTGCGCGCCATATCCGTAACTTCTTCGGGGCGTTCGTCAATCAGCAGCACTATCATGTATACTTCGGGGTGATTGTCGGCAATGGCATTGGCCACGTCTTTCAGCAAAACGGTTTTACCGGTCTTCGGCTGCGCTACGATCAAGCCGCGTTGCCCCTTGCCAATCGGCGAGAACATATCCACCACGCGCATGGAAAGGTTATTGTGCCCATTGCCGGTAATGTTGAATTTTTCGGTAGGGAACAACGGCGTCAGGAAGTCAAACGGGACGCGGTCGCGAATATATTCCGGGCTGCGGCCGTTGATATGGTTTACGCGCACAATCGGAAAGTATTTTTCGCCTTCTTTCGGCGGGCGAATGTCGCCGGTAATGGTGTCGCCTGTTTTTAGCCCGAACAGTTTTATTTGTGATTGCGAAACATAAATGTCATCGGGCGAATTAAGGTAATGGTAGTCCGACGAACGCAGGAAACCGTAGCCGTCCGACATTACTTCCAATACGCCGGTAGCTTCTACGATGCCTTCAAACTCGGTTTTCTTTTGCGGTCCGTTGTTAGCATTTCCATGGTCTTTTTTGGGATGGTGTTTCGCGGCTTTCTGCTCTGTGGCTCCCGGTTCCGCTACTGCCTGCGTTTCCGCCTGCGTTACGGGCAATTTTGCCAAAACTGCCGGCGCCGCCGGCGTGGCCACCGGTTGTTCCGGTAGCGGATTCGCCGGTTTCTTCCTCGGGCGCCCTACCGGCCTGGCTCCCGGTTTTTTCTGTTGCTTCGCCGCTTCCTGTTTCACCGTTGCTTCAACGGCTGCAGAAGTAGCAGGCGGTGGCGGTGCCACATCTTTTTTCTGTTGCGGCGTTTCCTTTGCCTGTTTATTCATCCGGTTGCGGCGTTTCCTTTCACCGTTTGCAGCAGTCCCGGAAGCATGCGCAATGGTTTTTTTCGGTTTGGCGTTAATGGTACTAATTGCCTGTTCATCTAAAATCCGGTAAATAAGTTCGTCTTTTTCCAGCGAATTTACCTTTTTTAATTTTGCAAACGTGTTGGCAATGTTACGTAATTCTTCAATGTTTTTTTGATTTAAAGTTAAAATGTCGTACATAAAAATTTATTTTTTATAATAAAGTAACGGGATTGAGCAGAATGAATACCTACCGGGCAATTATGATTTTATAATGTTTCAAAATAGGAAGGTGGGATTCATTGTATGCGAAAATCGGTGCAAAAATACAACAAATAAATTAACTGGCAAATTTATTTTGCTATCTTTGTGAAAATTATTTTAAATAAATGCTTTCCATATCCATGCTTTCTGCCGATTTCGGCCGCCTGAACGAAGAAATAACGGTGGTAAACAACAGCGCCGCCGACTGGTTTCATCTGGATATCATGGACGGTCATTTTGTGCCGAATATTTCATTTGGCTTTCCGGTGGTAAAAGCCATTGCGGCAAAAGCCGCGAAGCCGCTGGACGTGCATTTGATGATTGAACAGCCCGAGAAATATATTGACGCCTTTCATGCCGCAGGGGCGCAGTATTTGTCGGTGCATTATGAAGCATGCACGCATCTCCACCGCACGCTGCAACACATTCGCGCCGCAGGAATGAATGCCGGTGTGGCAGTGAATCCGCATACGCCGGTGTTTTTGTTGAAGGATATTATTCATGAAACGGATTTTGTATTGATTATGTCGGTCAATCCGGGTTTTGGCGGGCAGGCGTTTATTCCCCATTCGGTGCAGAAAATAGAAGCGCTGAAAGAAATTATCCGTAGCGAAAAAGCCGCTACGCTGATTGAAGTAGACGGCGGCGTAAATCTCCAAAATGCCGCGCAGCTCTGCGCCGCCGGCGCGGATATTTTAGTTGCCGGCCATGCTGTTTTCTCTTCCGTCCACCCGGAAGAAACCATTAAAAAATTTCAGGATATCAAAATCTGAGCGCGTAAATCCCCGTAGCTGCCGGACGTTTAACACGCCGTGCAACCGCCGCAATCCGATGCAACGTCTTTCCCCTGTGCAGACTTTTTCCAGCGCTTCATCTCTTCCTGCTTCACGCAGGTGATGCCGAGTTTACGCATGTGTTTATTTTTCCCTACTTCCGTTTCGGGAAATTTTCCATTTTTCCGGACGAGTATATTCAACGCCAGCCCTGCCACGCACAAGCCAAGCGCCGCAATGGAGACAAGCACAAGCCACATGGTCTCCGAAAAGGGAAATTTAGCAAATAAAAGGTCGATGTTCATGGTTTTTTCTTTGTTAAAACTGTCCGTAAATGCTATCCGGCGTCAGCCAAATCCGTAAATTTATAAATCCGTAAATTTAATATATTCATCTATGGCTTTGGCGGCTTTGCGTCCTGCGCCCATCGCCAGGATTACGGTAGCGGCGCCGGTAACAATGTCGCCGCCGGCAAATACGCCTTTGCGGGAAGTCGCGCCGTTTTCGCCGGCTACAATGCATTGGTGTTTGTTTACCTCCAGTCCTTGGGTAGTGCTTGTGATTAGCGGGTTTGGCGAAGTGCCGAGCGACATGATAACCACATCGGCCTCCAACTCAAATTCGGAGCCGGGAACGGCTACCGGGCGGCGGCGGCCGCTGGCGTCGGGCTCGCCAAGCGCCATTTTTATGCAACGCATACCGCGCACCCAGCCTTTTTCGTCGCCAAGTATTTCTACCGGATTCGTCAGCAGGTGGAAAACGACGCCTTCTTCTTTTGCATGGTGCACTTCCTCTATCCGCGCCGGCAGTTCGTTTTCCGTACGGCGGTACACAATCATCACTTCTGCGCCCAGCCGCAATGCCGAGCGGGCGGCGTCCATCGCTACGTTGCCGCCGCCGACCACCGCTACCCGCCGGCCTACGTAAACAGGCGTGTCATATGCAGCATCGTGCGCCCGCATCAGGTTGTTGCGCGTCAGAAATTCATTGGCCGATACCACGCCGTTCAAGTTCTCGCCCGGAATACCCATGAATTTCGGCAATCCTGCGCCGGAGGCAATGAAGACGGCCTCAAATTTTTCTTCGTCGAATAAATCATCAATCGTCAGCGTACGGCCAATGATGATGTTGGTTTCAATGGTTACGCCCAATTTTTCCAGCTGGCCTATTTCGTGTTTCACTACGGTGGCTTTCGGCAGGCGGAATTCCGGGATGCCGTATTCCAACACGCCTCCGGCTTTATGCAATGCTTCAAAAACGATTACGCCGTATCCCCATTTCGCCAAGTCGCCGGCGCATGCCAACCCCGCAGGGCCGCTGCCTACCACCGCTACGCGGTGCCCGTTGTCCGGCTGTTTTTCCAAAAAGGAAATGTTGTTTTCGCGGCTGTAGTCTGCCACAAAGCGTTCCAGTTTGCCGATGTTTACCGGTTGGTTTTTCACCCCGAGAATACAACTGCCTTCGCATTGCGTTTCCTGCGGGCACACCCGCCCGCACACGGCAGGCAGGCTGCTGTCAGCGGCAATGATGCGCGCCGCTTCCGCAAAATTTTTCAACGCCACCTGCGCAATGAATGCCGGAATCCGAATGTTCACCGGACAGGCGGACACACATCGCGGATTCTTGCATTGCAGGCACCGCGTAGCCTCCAGCGCGGCTTCTTCAGCAGTATATCCCAAACACACTTCGTCGAAATTATGCCGCCGTACTTGCGGGTCTTGCTCTTGGGCTTCTATCCGGGGGATTTTATTGGCCATTATTCTTGATAAAATAAGGTGCAAATATACAAAACAAATCATTACCTTTGGTATCATTGGAAAATTTATTAAATTTGCAAAAAATGAACAATGCAAACCACAAACGATTATCTGCGTTTATTACGCGACTATAAAAACCAACATGCTGCAGAGTATGGCATCGAGCGCATGGGTATTTTCGGGTCGGTTGCCCGCGGCGACCAAACCGAAGGCAGCGACGTGGATATATATATAGAAGCCCCCCGAATGAGCCTGTTTGGCCTAGCTGGCCTTCATATTACACTGGAGAAGTATTTAAAAACGCCCGTAGATATTATTTGCAAGCACGATAATATGAATCCTTTTTTTAAGCAACGGATAGAGAAAGAGCTGATATATGTATGACAAACCTTTATTGCTAAATTCGCTACAACGTATAGCAACTTCGTTGCAAACCATTCTTGAACGGACGTCGCGAGTTACTTCTGTCGAAGATTTTGTGTGTTCATCCACCGGAATGGATCTATTAGATATTGTTTGCATGAAACTTTTTGCCGTCGGTGAAACCGTAAAATCTATCGACAAACATACCGGCAAATCGTTTTTACCGCGATATTCTTCTGTTAATTGGGATGAAATAATGAGAATGCGCGATATTATTGCCCATCATTATTTTGAAATTGACGCCAACAGGGTATTCAACACCATTCGCAACGATATTTTACCGCTACTCCAAGTCATCGAACAAATGCAAAAGGATTTGGTAAACGGCAACAACGACTAGATTCTTTTTTGCTCGCATTTTTCATTTGCCGCCACTTCCATTTGCTTATACATACCCTGCCGGCGCAGGGCTTCGTCGAAATCGACCAGGGCGCCGTCAAATTCGGGGCCGTCCACGCAGGTGAATTTTGTTTGCCCGCCAATATTCACGCGACATGCGCCGCACATGCCCGTGCCGTCCACCATGAGCGTATTCAGGCTCACCACCACCGGAATGTGGTACGACTTGGCCTGCAATGCTACAAATTTCATCATAATCATGGGGCCGATAGCAATTATCGTATCGTACGATTTTTTTTCTGCTTCGACTAATTGTTTGATAACGTCGGTTACCAAACCTTTCTGCCCCGCACTGCCGTCGTCGGTAGTAATATATAAATTCGTACAAACGGTTTGCATGTCTTCCTGAAAAATTAACAACGACGCTGTCTTTGCGCCTATGATGACATCTACCGTTGCGCCGCGCTCGTGCAGCCATTTCACCTGCGGGTACACCGGCGCCGTGCCCAATCCGCCCGCCACAAAAAGCAGGCGTAGCTGTTTTAATTCTTCATCTGTTTTATACACCAGTTCTGACGGCCGCCCTAACGGCCCGACGACATCCAGCAGGCTGTCGCCTTTTTCCTTTTGGCAAATCAGCCGGCTCGACGCGCCTACGATTTGCGTTACCAGCGTGATAGTTCCCTGCGAAGCGTTGTAGTCGCATATCGTGAGCGGAATGCGCTCGCCGGTTTCGTTGGCGCGCACCATCACGAATTGTCCGGGCAACGCCGATTTGGCAATGCGCGGCGCAACCACATCCATTAAGAAAATATCCGTTGCCAGAAAGCGTTTTTCTACGATTTTATACATGGGCTTCCCCTCTCAAACTTTTATTAAATGCAAAAATTCTTCGCGTGTACGAAGGTCTTTCATAAACATGCCGGTAAACGCCGAAGTAGTTGTTATGGAATGTTGTTTTTGCACGCCGCGAATCTGCATGCACATGTGCGCCGCTTCGATAACCACCGCCACGCCCAGCGGATTCAACGCTTCCTGAAGGCAATCGCGGATTTGGACGGTGAGGCGTTCCTGCACTTGCAGGCGGCGGGCAAAGGCTTCCACCACGCGCGCTATCTTGCTCAAACCGGTAATATACCCGTTCGGGATATACGCCACATGCGCCTTCCCATAGAACGGCAGCATGTGGTGTTCGCATATTGCATACAATTCAATATCTTTTACCAGTACAATTTGCCGGTATTCTTCCTTGAATTTTGCGGTGTTGATAATGTCTATCGGATTTTGGTGATAGCCCTGCGTCAGGAAAAGCATGGATTTGGCTACGCGTTCCGGCGTTTTCAGCAACCCCTCGCGATGCGGGTCTTCGCCGAGTAACGACAAAATAGCCTCATAATGTTTTTTCAATGCCTCCACCGTTTCCGGCCGGTATTGCTCCACCTTCTCAAACCCGGTATGTTTTGTTTCCATTTGGATGTTTTTTAAATTTTGCGCGATTGCAAAAGTACAAAAAGTTTAACTAATAGGGCTAAAAAAAATCCGCCACTATATATAACCATAGCGGCGGATTGTAGAATCTTTCCTGTAAACAGTCCGCTTATTTTTTAAACGTCATCCCCAAGTTATAAAAAGTAAACGCCCAGAGGTCGGTGTATTCTTCAATCGCTTTGGTGGTGGAAGAAGAGCCATGCCCGGACATGGTGTCAATGCGTATTAACGCCGGGTTGCTGCCGGCCTGCGCAGCTTGCAGGGTGGCTGCAAATTTGAACGAGTGCGCCGGCACTACCCTGTCGTCGTGGTCGGCGGTGGTGATGAGCGTAGCGGGGTACGACACGCCGGATTTAATATTGTGCAGCGGCGAATAACCCAAAAGGTAACGAAACTCTTCCTCGTTGTCGCTCGAACCATAGTCATCCACCCAGCCCCAGCCGACCGTGAACTTGTGGAAGCGCAACATATCCATTACGCCCACCGCCGGCAGCGCGACTTTGAAGAGTTCGGGGCGTTGCGCCATGCATGCTCCCACCAGCAGCCCGCCGTTGGAACCGCCACGTATAGCCAGCTTTTCGGGAGAAGTGTACTTTTCTTTTATCAGGTATTCGGCTGCCGCAATAAAGTCGTCAAATACATTTTGTTTTTGCAGTTTGGTGCCGGCTTTGTGCCATTTGCTGCCAAATTCGCCGCCGCCGCGCAGGTTGGCTACTGCATAAATGCCGCCGTTTTCTAAAAACAATATATTCGAAATACTGAACGACGGGGTCATACTGATGTTAAAACCGCCGTAACCGTAGAGCAGCGTCGGGTTTTTCCCGTTGAGCGGCGTGCCCTGCTTAAAGACGATGAACATCGGCACCTTTGTGCCGTCCTTGCTTTCGTACCACACCTGATTGACTACATAGTCGCTGAGTTGAATGTTCAATTGTGTTTCTTTGTAGATTTCCGGTGCGGGAGTATGGATGTCGGGAATGCGGAAAATGGTGGTGGGCGTAGTGAAGGAAGCGAACGAGTAGAACAGTTCGTTTTCGCCTTTCTTCCCGCTGATGCTGCCCACGCTGCCGATGCCGGAGAGTTCAAGGGCTGTTTTTTCTTTGCCGTCCCTGTCGAAAATGAATAATTGCGAACAGGCGGCGTGCAGGTATTCGGCTACAATCTTATCGCCGGCTACCGTCGCGGAAACAAGCACGTCCTCGCTTTCGGGGATAACGGTTTCCCATTGCGGCTGCCCGCTGCCGACGGTTACTTTCATCAATTTATAACGCGGCGCGTCCTGGTTGGTGAGGATATATACGGCGTCGCCGAAATTTTCCACCGGAATAAATTCATGGTCGAAATTGGCGGGGGTTACCGGAATAAACCCGGCGCCCGGTTTCTTCAGCGGTTTTATCGCCAATGTATTTCCGTCCGTGCCGCCGGAAATGGAGAGAATCAGGAAACGGCCGTCTTCCGTAGCGGAGGCGCGGTTGTAGCGCAACGGATTTGCCGGGTCGCTGTAAACAAGTTTATCGCTTGCCTGCGGCGTGCCTAATTTATGGTAATAAACCTTGTTGAACTGGTTTTGTTCCGAGAGGGCGCTGCCTTTCGGCGCATCGTAGCCGCTATAATAGAAGCCGTCGTCGAGCCACGAGATGCCGGAGAATTTAACCCACTTGATGACGTCGGGCAGGTCATTGCCGGCCATGTCTTTTATGCGGATTTCCTGCCAGTCCGACCCGCCGGACGAGACAGTATAGCCTACGTATTGGTTATCGTTCGACACGCTGATGCTCCCCACGCGCGTGGTGCCGTCGGCCGACAGCGTATTCGGGTCAAGGAATACGCGCGGCGCGGCATACAGGCTGTCCAAAATGTAGAGGACGGCCTGATTTTGCAACCCGTCGTTTTTATACACGAAATATTTATCGCCATGCTTCGCCGGCACGCCTTCTTTCGGGTAATTCCAGATCTCGGTTAATGCTTCGCGGATAGCCGCGCGGTAAGGGATTTTTTCCAGATAGCCGAAAGTTACTTCGTTCTCTGCCGCCACCCATGCGGCCGTAGAGTCCGAGCGGTCGTCTTCGAGCCAGCGGTAGGGGTCGGGCACATCCGTGCCGAAATACGTATCCACATGCCCCGTTTTTGCGGTCTCGGGATACTTCACAGGAAGGGAGGAGGTACAACTGTTCATTGCCAGTAAAGGGATAATTGTAATAATGATAAACCGTTTCATAATTATTTTTTTAGTCGTTAGTCATAAGTCGTGAGTTATTAGTCGTGAGTCATGAGTTTAAGGTTTCCGGCGCCAGCCTAATTAGTCACATTAGCACATTAGTCACATTAGCACATTAGCCGTATTGCTTGTGCCAGGCGTTTTACGCCTTCTTCGTTTTTTTCTTTACTCATGTAGGAGAAATTGATGCGCAGGGTATTTTTGCCGGAGCCGTCGCAGTGGAACGCTTCGCCCAGCACAAAAGCCACATTTTCCTTGATGGCGAGATTGAACAAATCTTTTGCGTCCAGCCCTTCGGGCAAGGTGAGGAAAAGGAACAACCCTCCTTGCGGGCGCGTCCACGTAACGCCGGCGGGCATGTATTTTTCAAATGCAGCCAGCATGCCGTCGCGTTTTTCGCGGTAGGCGGCAATCACTTTTTTCAGGTTGCCTTCAAAATAATTTTGGTCGAAGAAACGGGCGGTGATTTTCTGGTCAAACACCGGCGAACATAAATCCATAGCCTGTTTTGCCACGATAGCCTTTGCGATAATATCCTCCTGCGCCAGCAACCATCCCAGCCGGAAGCCCGGCACAAAGATTTTGGAAAACGTCCCCAGCGTAATCACCTGCCCCGTGCCGTCCAGCTGGTAGAGCGTCGGCAACGCGTCGCCCTCGAAACGCAGTTCGCGGTAGGGGGAATCTTCCACCACCAGTATATCGTAGCGATGGGCAACGTCCAGCACCATTTTCCGTTCATCGAGCGACAACGTCGTTCCCGCCGGATTCTGGAAGTCGGGGATGATATAAATGAATTTGGGCTTGCGGCCTTCCGCCACCAGCTTGCCGACGGTGGCCGCCAGTTCGCCCTTGTGGCGTACGCCTGCCATCTTCGCCTGATAGGCGGCGAACGATTGCAGGGCGGCGAGGTAGGACGGCAATTCGCACACCACCGTGTCGCCCGGATTTAAAAACAGTTTGGACACAATGTCGATACACTGTTGCGAGGCTGTTGTAACAATTACATTTTTCAATTCTGCCGCCACGCCTTCCTTACGGTAGCGTTCGACGATAATTTCGCGCAGCCGCCGGTCGCCTTCGGTGGGGCCGTATTGCAGGGCGAGCGCGCTGTCGGTTTCCAGCACTTCCGCCGCCATTTTTTTCAATATTTCGACAGGAAACAGGTCGGGGGCGGGCAATCCGCCGGCGAAGGAAATAATTTCGGGCTGTTGGGATACTTTTAATAATTCACGGATAGCGGAGGATTTCATATTTTTAACGCTTTCCGAAAAGAGGTTCTTTAAATTAGCTACCATAATCAACGATTCTATGTTTACAAAGATACATTTTTTTTACTAAACAGGGGGAACGGGAATCGGGGGCTGGCGCCGGGGTTCAGTAGGCAGTTTTTAGTTGAAAGCGGAAACTTTAAAAGGCGCCAGCCAACTCCTACTTCATACCTCATACATAAAAAATACGATTCCCTTTTTTTAAGTTAATATATTGATTCCCTACTTATTTTAGGTGCGCCGCCTTGCGATTGGGGCGTGCCGCTTTGCGATTGGGGCATCCCCCCTTGCGATGGGGGCGTGCCGCATTTCGATGGGGGCGTGCCGCATTTCGATTGGGGCGTGCCGCATTTCGATTGGGGCGTGCCGCATTTCAATTGGGGCGTGCCGCATTTCGATGGGGGCGTGCCGCATTTCGATTGGGGCGTGCCGCATTTCAATTGGGGCGTGCCGCATTTCAATTGGGGCGTGCCGCATTTCGATGGGGGCGTGCCGCATTTTGCTTTACGGCGGCGCAAATTGTTCGTATTTTAGCCGTGAGTCATTGTTTAAGGTTTAAGGTTGCTGGCGCCAGCTAATTCTCCATTCAGTAAGCCCGGAGGGCTTACATTTTCATAACCCCATGCAAGTGCAGCGCAGCGGAACGCAGCATGGGGGCTATATGCACTCCCTGCCATTCGCGCGGAGCACAAGCTTTCCGCTATGCACGGACAGTGCGCCGCGAAAGGCAGTGGGGGACTTCTTCCGCAGGCTGCGCTGCGCTTGCCTGCGGTTATGCATATCGCGTCCCTTCGGGACTTTCAGTAGGCAGTCTTTAGTTTTCAGTAGGCAGAGGCTAGCAACAGCCAATTCTTTATTTTCAACTAAAAAGGCGCCAGCCAACTTTTAACTTTTAGTTTTTAACTCTTAAAAATCGCCTCCCACAATAATTGCAACCACAGCGGCATGCTTGCTTCCGCCGTTACCCGCAGCAAAAGCAGCTGTATTTTTAGCCTTATCAGTTTTAGTTTCATATTTTTTTGTATTTTTGTCATCGCTTTAATA
>JAITSM010000033.1 GCA_031287815.1 Prevotellaceae bacterium | reverse complement strand
GGACAATACTACAATCATACCGTATGGGTCGGTTAATAGTACGGTTTGCACTAATCGGTATGGTACGGGGTGGCGTGTACCAGATCCTGCAGAAATGGTATGCATCTGTAATAACAGATCCAGCTTAGAAAATCCAATTACGACACTATGGGCTGGAGACACACAAATGAACCAGTTTGTGTATTGGGTGAGCGATAGGCGGCGCATAAACTTATACCACTATGATGCATGCACAGTACACACGTGTGGAAGTGCCTGTGGCGGTCGTATTCGTTGCGTCCGCACCATGTGATAATTTCCCTATATTTAATTCTCCAAAGCAAAACATTGCTTTAAGTTGTAGCATTCCCGGAATGTGGCGTGGTTGCTACGTGCCAGCCGTAAAAAAATAGCCGGCGAAACCGTTTTATGGCCGCGTTGCGCTATTTGTTTTGTTAAAAACTGTTAACTATGTGCCTAATTCAAAAAAAAATAATAACTTTGTGCTTCATTTTGTAAAAACTTTATGTGAAATTTTTTTATATCAAAAAAAATGCGTAAGTTTGCACAGTTTAAAAAAGTATATCAAAGATAGTTATGAAACAATTATTTAGTCTATTGCTTTCGCTCTTCATAGTAGGAGGGCTGTACGCACAAAAGCCTGTAGTGGTAAAGAAAACGGAAACAACCCCGACGCGGGTGGTTACGGCAGAATCGGTCTACAACGAAGGCGTCGTTTTGTTGGAAGAAGGGGAATTTGATGAGGCATTGGAGAAGTTTACCAGAGCTATCCGCCTTCGCCCCCGCTTTGACCAGGCGTACGTGAACAGGGCTGTAATCAAAAGCGAAAAGAAAGATTACACAGGCGCTATTACCGATTATAACGAGGCGATAAAAATCAGCGCCAGCGCCGGCGCGTTTTTCGGCCGCGCCAAAGCGAAATATGCTTTGAATGATGTGGACGGCGCGTATGAAGATTATTCGGCCGCGATTAAAGCCGACCCCGCGTTTGCCAATGCGTATTACTATCGCGGAGGTATTTCGTTTGAACGCGGTAACCTGAACGAAGCCATAGCCGACTACGACCAGGCGATTGAACATAAACCCGATTATATTTTTGCTTTCAACGATCGCGCTACCGCCTACCGCAGGATGGGAAAAGAAGACCTGGCATTGATTGATTATACCAAAGCCATTGCGTTGGACGAAACATCTATTGACTTCGCTTTTAACAATCGCGGAAACTTGAAACGCAGCCAGGGGCTTTACAGGGAAGCAATCGAAGATTATACGGCCGCAATAAAAATGAATCCCGATAATTACGGCGCCTTGAATAATCGCGGCCTGGCAAAAATTGATCTGGGCGACTATGACGGCGCTATCCTCGACTTCACCGAAGCCTTGCGGGTAAAAGCCGATTATGTTTATGCCGCCAACAATCGCGGGAATGCCCACTATAAATTAAAAAATTATAAAGTCGCTATCAGCGATTATACATTAGCTATCGAATTGAATAAAAATTATGGGTACGCTTATTTCAATCGGGGAGTGGCAAAAGAAATGTTGCGTTTGGAAAAAGACGCTTGCGCCGATTGGCAGAAAGCCCGCGAACTGGGCGTAAAAGAAGCATCCGCTTATTTACAGGATTGTCGTTAATTTAAAGTATGAAAAATAAAGTATGAAGACATTGAAATATATCATCGCTATTTTTGCATTGAGTTTCGCTACTCAACTGTCAGCGCAAAACATCAATTTCACTACGGATAATTTTATTGGTAGGGAATCCGCACTGGAACAAGCCCTGCGAGCCTTGCAGGAAGGCGACAGCTATTATGCGCAAGCCAAAAACATTTGCCCGTCGCTGGCTATATCGTGTGCCACCGATGTGTCGTCCCTGTACAACCAGGCATTGTCCAGCTATTTGACGGCGCAATCTATCAATTCCAACAACGCGACGTTGAATTACCGGATTGGGGAATGTTACATTTACGTAGAAAAAAATAAAGCCATCCCCTACCTTGAAAAAGCCTTGAGCCTGGATGAACGTACCAACGCCAACGCTTATTTGTTTATGGGTATAGCCTACCAGTATCAAGGCATGTTTACCGAAGCGATTACCTATTACCAGAAATATAAAAACAAACTTACCATAGAACAGTTTAATGAATACGGAAGTTTCGTTGACCGGCTTATTGCCGAGTGCCAGAATGCCCCCGCGTTAATCAATGCGCCCGTCCGTGTGTTTGTAGATAATTACGGAAAAGCCATTAACTCCGCAGCGGCAGAATTTCATCCGGTAGTCAGCGCCGACGAAAGCCAGATTTATTTTAACCGGACGGAAAATAACACGAACAAAATTGTGCTGCTGTCGAAAGACGGTGAAAGTTCCGATATAACTATTCCGAAAGCCGGTGCATTCACAACGCTGCTGTACCTGTCGGACGACCGGAACTATATGCTGTTTTCAAGTTCCAAGAAAAATAAAACCGACCTGTTCGAAACCTATCAGGAAGGCGGGCAGTGGACAAAACCGAAAGCCTTGAAACGGCCGGTGAAATCGAAATACAGTGAAAGTTCGGCTTATCTATCGCCTAACGGCTCGGTGCTGTTCTTCTCCAGCGACCGTCCGGGCGGCTACGGCGGCTTTGATATTTACATGGCGCGCCGGAATGAAAAAGGCGTGTGGGAAAAAACAGTCCTGAATCTCGGCGCAGGCGTCAATACACGTTACAACGAACATATTTCTTTTGTTTCTCCCGACGGCTACACCATTTACTTTACGTCCGAAGGGCATAATTCCATAGGCGGCTCGGATATTTTCAAGAGCGAATATAATACAACCACCAATATGTGGAGTGAAGCCGTGAATGTGGGCTATCCGATTAACTCGATAAGCGATGAAACATTTTTCTATCCGCTTCCCGGCAATCAGGTATTTTATATCTCCTCGTCGCGGGAAGGCGGGCTTGGGAAGCAGGACATTTACCGGGTGAATGTGATGAAAGCCGAACGGAATATTATAAGTACTTATGAAGATAATATGCTGGCTTATCATTCGCCTCGTTTTCTGGAATATGTTATCGAACCTATCGTACAAATACGTTCCAGCTTGGTGGTTACTATTTCCGGCATGGTGGTTGATAAAGCCTCGCAACAACCTGTGCAGGCAAAAATCAGCATAGTAGATAACAGTAAAGGAAAAGTGGTAGCGGAATTTGAATCCAACAGCGAAACAGGGCGGTTTACGGCTACTGTTCCCGAAGGCGCTAATTACGGCATGGCCGTTACGGCTACCGGATACATGTTCCAATCGGAAAATATAGATATTCCGTACGGCTCAAAGAAAGAGCATAGCCGGTTTATAGAATTGGAGCATTTGGAAGTAAACAGTACGATAACGTTGCGTAATATTTTCTTTGATTTCGGCGCTTCGCAACCTACGCCGGCGTCTAAATATGAACTGGAACAATTGTATAAAATGCTCGTCAACCAGCCAACGGTGAAAATCGAAATTTCGGGGCACACTGATAATCGCGGCTCCGAAGAAGCCAATATGCGTTTGTCGAACTTGCGTGCCAAATCGGTGGTAGATTATCTGGTGAAAGCCGGCATTGACCCCGAACGTTTGAGCTACATCGGCTATGGGTTGAAAAAACCGATAGCTACCAATGTAACAGCAGAAGGCCGCCGGATGAACCGCCGTACGGAAATTCGGATTATAAGCCGGTAAACAAACAGCAGAACTATTAATAAACCGTAAAACTATGATTTTTGTTTTACGGTTTTTTTGTTTTCATATGAATACGAACATTATTTTCACTAAAGCCTTGCAATTGCAGCCGCTGACCGAAGACGAAGCGATGTATATTTATGAACACGCGCCAACCGACGAACTGATGGCGCTGGCCTCTCTTATCCGTCAAAAACACGTACCGGGAAAAAAGGTAGGGTGGCAAATCGACCGGAATGTAAATTATACAAATGTATGCGTGTCGGGGTGTTTGTTCTGTAATTTCCATTGCAAGCCGCACGAAACCAAGAAGCACTATACTCCGGCCATAGAAGAATACTGCGAAAAAATCGAAGCGCTTTTTGCCATAGGAGGCAATCAGTTGTTGTTGCAAGGCGGCTTGCATCCTTCGTTCAAGTTGGATTTCTACGAAACATTGTTCCGCGACCTGAAAAGACGTTATCCAGCGCTAAAACTGCATGCTTTAGGGCCGCCGGAAGTGGCGCACATTGCACGATTGGAAAAAATGACCTACCGCGAAACGCTGGAACGTTTAATTGCTGCCGGATTGGACAGCTTGCCGGGTGCAGGGGCAGAGATTTTAGTAGACCGTGTGCGCAAGCAAGTTTCCCCTGCCAAGCCCGATGCGCAATCATGGCTGGAGGTGATGCGTGAAGCGCACCGCCTGCGCCTGACTACCTCCGCAACCATGTTATTCGGATTTATTGAAACCTTGCGGGAACGCATACAACATTTACTAAAAATTAGAAAACTGCAAAGTGAAAAACCAAAAAATGCTACCGGTTTTTTGAATTTTATTTGTTGGCCGGTGCAGCCAAAGGGTACCAAATTAGCGAAATATTATGCGTTGAAACCGGTTACGCCCACAGAATATGTCCGTACAGTAGCCATTAGCCGCATTGTATTAACCAATATAAAAAACATTCAGGCATCATGGTTGACAGTGGGGCGCGATACGGCGCAAATATGCCTTCATGCCGGCGCCAATGATTTAGGTTCTATTATGATGGAAGAAAATGTACTGGCCGCTACCGGCGTTAGGGAACGCATGGATATTAAAAGTATGGTACATACTATCCGTGAAGCGGGATTTGAGCCCTACCTGCGTAACCAGCACTACCAGCTAATAAGTTAATTGCATAAATATTATTTAAAGTTGAAAATCAGTTAGGAACAAGGATGACGCTTTATGCGTCATCAGCGCATAGTGTTTCGTTTTTTAACTCAGTTCTTTAAAAAGTTTGATATTAAAAAAATTTTATACCTTTGCGTCAAAACTAACTGATAATAAAAAAGCCCCCGTTAAAGACGAGGGCAACTTAAATGTTTTCACAACGGAATAATCCTTATTGTGACTTGATTGTATTCTGAGCGCAAAGGTAAGAAAAATTTTTGAAATAACAAAAAATAATTTAAAACAACAACTTAAATAAATAATTATGAAAAAAATAGCTGGATTAGATTTAGGCACGAACAGCATCGGCTGGGCGGTGGTTGGAACAGACGAGAACAACAAACCTGCTCGTATTATCGCGATGGGAAGTCGTATTATTCCAATGGGGCAAGAACTAAGCAAATTTGAGCAAGGACAAGCCCAAACAAAGAATGCAGATAGACGAACTGCAAGAAGTATACGAAAACTCAACAAACGCTATAAACAACGAAGGAACAAACTTATTTATATTTTGCAACAATTGGACATGTTGCCCGAACAAATCAAACTGTCGGAACCTTTTACCGATCCACAA
>JAITSM010000034.1 GCA_031287815.1 Prevotellaceae bacterium | reverse complement strand
CGCTCACCACCGAAGACCTCGCTGCCGCCCTCGACCATCAACATCACGAAGAATTTGAAGCGCAATTGCAGGAAGTAGAACGTCAGCGTCAGGAAATCGAACGCCTGCACGCGGAACTGAACGCGAAGAAGTAGGTTGGAAAATAAAAAATCACAAACAGGTAAAAGCGGTAAACATTTGGTTTGCCGCTTTTTTGTTGATAAATATTTATTAAATTAAAGAAAGGAGATATTAAAATGACAGATTCGACTATTCTTTGTAGCAGAAGAAAACAATGTGGCGCAAAAAAAACTTCAGCCTCTAAACTCCGTCAAAGTTTCAAATATTTCTACCGTTGCCCGCGACTTGTTGAGGGTAAAGAAATGCAGTCCCGGCGCGCCTTTCGACAGTAATTCCCGGCATTGCTCAATGGCAAAGTCCATGCCGGTTTGATAGATTTTTTTCGGCTGGCCTTCGCAGGATTTTATTTTCTCATTCAATGCGGCTGGCGCATTGCCCATCGCCGCAAAGCGCGTCCACTGCGAGAAAGAGGTGATGGGCAGAATGCCCGGAATGATGCGGCAATCAATACCCGCCGCGCGGCATTGCGCTACAAAACGGAAATATCCGGCATTGTCGAAAAATAATTGCGTCAATAAAAATGACGCGCCGGCATCCGTTTTCTTTTTCAGGTGGGCAATGTCCTGCGCCCTGGAAGCGGCTTCGGGATGCTTTTCGGGATAGGCGCCGCCGCCAATGCAAAAGTCAAAACCGGCAGCGCGGATAAAAGCCGTCAATTCGCTGGCGTACGCAAATCCGCCGGGATGCGGCTCAAAGGCCACAGCGCCCTGCGGCGGGTCGCCGCGCAGCAGCATCAGGTTTTCGATACCCATCGTCCGGATGAGCTGCATGTCGGCAATGATTTTTTCTTTAGATGCGCCCACGCAAGTGTAATGCGCCATCGTTTGCAAGCCGATTTTTTGTTGCAGGTAACCAACTAACGCCAAAGTGCGTTCCTGCGACGACCCGCCCGCGCCATAGGTTACGGACACAAACGACGGGTTAAGCTTCATCAACTGCCCGACATTGATTCCGAAGTCAACGGCCGAAATTTCATCTTTCGGCGGGAAAAATTCAAAGGAGAACGTGCGTAATTGCTGTTTAAAAATATCCGTGATCTTCATGTTTTTTGATGTATGAGGTATGAAGTATGAGGTAGAAGGTAGGAAGGGCTTTCATCCCTTTCCTACATAATTCATAATTAAGAGCCATTCTCAATTTTCAATTAAAAGCCACCTGTCCAGCCAGGCATAGAAGGTGCGGTGCCAGAAAATGTTGTTTTGCGGCTTGAGTATCCAGTGGTTTTCTTCGGGAAACAGCGCCATTTCGGCCGGAAGGTTGCGGATACGCGCCGCATTGAAGGCCGCCATCCCCTGTTCAAACGGTACGCGGAAATCCTTTTCCCCGTGCATCACCAGCAGCGGCGTGTCCCATTTATCCACAAACCGGTGCGGGGAAGCGGCGTAGGAACGCTGCGCTACCGGTTTGTCCTTTTCCCAGTAGAAACCGCCGTTATCCCAATGGACAAACCATAATTCTTCCGTTGTTAGCGCCATTTGTTCCAGGTTGAAAATACCCGAATGGGCAATGAAGGCTTTGAAACGTTTCTCATGATGCCCGGCAAGATAATACACCGAATAGCCGCCGTAGCTGGCGCCCACCGCGCCGAGCCGGTTTTCGTCCACAAACGGTTCGGCTTTCAGGTCGTCGACAGCCGTCAGGTAATCCTTCATGTTTTGCCCGCTGTAGTCGCCGCTGATTTGTTCGCACCATTCCTGCCCGAAGCCTGACACGCCGCGCCGCGCAGGGGCGGTAACGATATAGCCGTGTGCCGCCATCAGCTGGAAATTCCAGCGGTAGGACCAGAATTGGTCCATCGCGCTTTGGGGGCCGCCTTCGCAGAAAAGCAGGGCGGGATATTTCTTTGAAGCATCGAAATCCGGCGGATAAATAATAAACGTTAACATCTGCCGGTTATCCGTTGTCTTTATCCAACGTTCTTCCACGCGTCCCATCGTCAGCTGATCCAATAAATGCTTGTTTTCAAACGACAGTTCGGCCGCCTCTCCGGTAATTTTATCTATAGCGTACAATTCATCGGGCTGCGAAAAACTCTGCCGCAACGCTATCAGCTTCTCCCCTGCCGGCTGCGGCGTACCGTAGTTGTATGCGCCTTCGGCAATGGTGCGCACAGCGCCGTCGAGCATTACTTCAAAAATCCGCGACGCTCCCCGCACACTCGCCTGCATGTACAGCGACCGGCTGTCGGGCGCCCAGCGAAACGTTCCGGAATTATTATCGAACGACCGCGTCAGGTCGCTTTTTTCGCCGTTATCGAGGCGCATGACGTACAGCCGTACCTTGTCGGCTTCATAGCCTTCGCGCGCCATGCTGTTCCAGGCAATATAATTTCCGTCGGGCGAAAACTGCGGGTCGGCGTCGTAGCCGCCCATGCCGTTCGTAATATTGGTAGTCGTGCATGTGGAGAGGTCAAACAGATAAATATCGGTATTGGTAGAAAAAGCGTAATCGCGCCCGGTTTTTTTGCGGCAGGAGTAAGCAATGGTTTTTCCGTCGGGGCTCCACGACAGCTGCTCGATGCCGCCGAAAGGGCGCGTGGGGCATTCGAAAGGCTCGTCGGACAGGATGTCGAAAATATTCGACAACGTTTCCCCGTCGAAATCGGCTACAAACGGATGCGGAATATTTTCCACCCATTCATCCCAATGACGGTACATCAGGTCGGAGATGACGCGCGCACTGGCTTTCGGCAGGTCGTCGTAAAAATCGGCAGGATGCTGTATTTCCTTTGAATTAACGGCGCTGATGAAAAGAAGTTTTTGTCCGTCGGGCGAAAAAGCGAATTCCGAAATACCGTCGGCGTAATGGCTGATTTGTTGCGGTGCGCTGCCGTCGGCGTTCATCACCCAGAGTTGTCCGCCGGCGAGGTAAGCGATTTTTGCGCCTCCGGCAATCCAGCGGGCATTACTTTCGCTTTGGGCGGTATGGGTAATTTGCCTGGGCCGGCTGCCGTCCGTACCCACTGTAAACAGTTCGCGGTTACTTTTATTTTCTGCGATATCCGGGTACGACACGCCGTAGAGCGCCGTTTTTCCATCGGGCGACACCTGCGGATCGCTCACGCGCCCGAAGCTGTTGAGGATATTTGCCGTCAGGCGTCCGTCGGAAACCGTCAATTCGTTTCGTCCGCCGCCGGTTTTTCCCGGCTCGTTGCATGCGTTCAATGCGGCTGTTGCTGCCATAAGGAGAATAAAATATTTTTTCATGTTAAAAGTATATCTATCGTTAAGCGCTGACAAAAGTACGAAATTATTATCAAAGTATGAAGTATGAGGTATGAGGTATGAAGTATGAGGTATGAAGGGGATGAAAGCCCTCCGGGCGATGAAAGGGATGAATGCTGGCGCCAGCATTCATCGCCCGAAGGGCTTTCATCCCTTCACCCTTCATCATCCGTTTTCAAGAATTGTCCTGTGAAGCTTTCGTGGCATTGCGCTACTTCTTCGGGCGTGCCGGCGGCGATGAGGCGGCCGCCTTCGCCGCCGCCGCCCGGCCCGAGGTCAATAATATAGTCGGCGGTTTTGATAACGTCTAAATGGTGTTCAATGACCAATACCGTGTTGCCGTTATCCACCAGCCGGTTTAAGACGTCGAGCAAAATACGCACGTCTTCGAAATGCAATCCGGTGGTGGGCTCGTCGAGGATATAGAGGGTGTTCCCGGTATCCTGTTTGGCCAGTTCGGTAGCGAGTTTCACGCGCTGGCTCTCTCCGCCGCTCAGGGTGGTGGAGGGCTGCCCGAGTTTCACATATCCCAGCCCCACCTGTTGCAATGCCTGCAGTTTATTTTTCATGGACGGAATGTGCGCAAAAAAATCGCTGGCGGCGTCGATAGTCATATTGAGCACTTCGCTGATGTTTTTTCCTTTGTAACGTACCTCCAGCGTTTCGCGGTTGTAGCGTTTTCCGTTGCAGGTTTTGCAGGTAACATATACGTCGGGCAAGAAATTCATTTCAATCGTTTGCACGCCTGCGCCGCGGCAGTCTTCGCAGCGGCCTCCTTTTACGTTGAATGAAAAACGCCCAGCCTTGTAGCCGCGTATCTTGGCGTCGGGCGTTCCTTCAAACAACTTGCGGATGTCGGCAGACAGGTTGGTGTATGTTGCCGGGTTGCTGCGCGGCGAGCGCCCTATCGGCGACTGGTCTACTTCGATTACTTTGTCGATATCCTGGATGCCTTTGATTCCTTTGTACGGCAACGGGTCGGGAAGCGAGCGGTAGAGTTTCTTCGACAGTATGGGATGCAGCGTTTCGTTGATGAGCGAAGATTTTCCGCTGCCGCTCATGCCGGTTACACAAATGAAAACGCCTAAGGGGAAATCGACGGTGATGTCTTTTAAATTATTGCCCGTGGCGCCGGATAATGTTATTTTCTTTCCGCTGCCCTTGCGCCGCTGCGCCGGCACAGGGATTTGCCTTTTGCCGGAGAGGTATTGCAACGTGAGGGATTCGCTTTGGGTATCTTCCCGGCGAAGCGGAGGAGGGGCGGCATAGATGACCCGGCCGCCTTTTTCTCCGGCAAACAGCCCCAGGTCTACCAGGTAATCGGATTGGCGGATCATCTCCTCGTCGTGTTCCACCACGATGACGGAGTTGCCTTCGTCACGCAGTTTTTTCAGCGCCGTGATCAGTTTTTGGTTATCGTGCTGATGCAGCCCGATGCTCGGCTCGTCGAGGATATAGAGTACATTCACCAGCTTTGAGCCTATTTGCGTCGCCAGCCGGATACGCTGGCTTTCGCCGCCGCTGAGGCTGCGCGTGCTGCGGTTGAGCGACAGGTAACCCACTCCGACTTCTTTCATAAACGTCAACCGATCGCTTATTTCTTTTAAAATATCTTTGGCAATCGATCGTTGGCGGCTGTTTAATGTGGGGGTTATTTCTTCGAACCAGTTGAGCAGTGAAGAAATATCCATACCGGCGAGTTCTGCAATATTTTTCCCGGCAACCTTAAAAAACAACGCCTCTTCTTTCAAGCGTGCGCCGTGGCATTGCGGGCAGGGCACATATTTAACAAACCGGTCGGGACGGGTTGCGGAAAGGTTGTCGTTCTCTTCGTCGGCAGCTTTGTCTAACAGGCTCATCACGCCAGGGAAATTCGTCATGTAGTCCCAAGTTATACCGGTATCCGCCGCCGTATCCCGCTTCATAGCCACGTGGAAGAGTTCGTCGGAGCCATGCAGGATGGTATGCATCGCCGCTTCGGGAATATCGGAAATGGGGGTATCCAACGTGAATTTATATTTTCGCGCAATGGCTTCCAGCTGGGCGAAGAGTTGGATATTGCGCTGTTTTCCCAGAATCGATATGCCGCCTTTATTAATGCTTACCGACGGGTCGGGAATAATTTTTTTCTTATCCGTTTGGGCAATTGTCCCCAGTCCGTTGCAGTGGGGGCAGGCGCCCTGCGGCGAATTGAACGAAAAGGAATGCGGCGCCGGTTCGGCATACGAAATGCCGGTGGTCGGGCACATATACGAGCGGCTGTAATACCGCAACTGTCCGCTTTGGAGGTCAAGGATCGCGAGCTCCCCGTTGCCCTGCTGCATGGCAAGGCTGATGGAATTGTGCAACCGTTTTTCTTCTTTTTTGTTAGGAATAAGTTTGTCGATGACCACTTCGATGAAGTGTATTTTATAGCGGTCTAATTTATGCTGCGGGCGTATTTCCGTTACCTCCCCGTCAATGCGGGCAGTAAGGAACCCGCGCTTACCCAGCTGTTCAAACAATTCTTTGTAGTGCCCCTTCCGTCCTTTTACCAAAGGCGCCAGCAGCAGGCATTTCTTTGCGTGGAATTGTTCGATGATTAACTGCACAATTTGTTCGTTGGTATACCGCACCATTTCTTCGCCTGTATTCTTTGAGTAGGCAATGGAGGCGCGCGCATACAGCAGGCGCAGGAAATCGTAAATTTCGGTAATCGTCCCGACGGTGGAGCGCGGATTCTTGTTGGTCGTTTTTTGTTCGATAGCAATCACCGGGCTTAGCCCGGCAATGTGATCGACGTCGGGGCGTTCCATGTTGCCCATGAATTGCCGCGCGTAGGCGGGAAGCGTTTCCATATACCGCCGTTGCCCTTCGGCATAAAGGGTATTAAAGGCCAACGAAGATTTCCCGCTGCCGCTTAATCCCGTAATCACCGTAAGTTGATTGCGTGGAATCGTTACGTCTATATTCTTTAAATTGTGTTCCCGTGCGCCATGCACGGTTATTGCGTCATTTGTCATTAGTCGTGAGTCATTAGATGTATGATGTATATTAAGGTTTAAAGTTTAAGGTTGCTGGCGCCAGCTACTGCCTACTGAAAACTGGCTTCCAGGTTTGCTTTCCTTGCTTCCGGGTTTGCTTTCCTTGCTTCCGGGTTTGCTTTCCTTGCTTCCGGGTTTGCTTTCCTTGCTTCCAGGTTTGCTTTCCTTGCTTCCGGGTTTGCTTTCCTTGCTTCCAGGTTTGCTTTCCTTGCTTCCAGGTTTGCTTTATTTGCTTCCAGGTTTGCTTTACGGGCTTCCGGGTTTGCTGGCGCCAGCTACTGCCTACTTCACCTAATAAGAGAGTCCTTTTTTGTTAAAGAGTAAATAGCCAATGCCCAGTTGGAAGTACCATTTGGACGGTTTTTTTTCATACCAGCTGGCCGTGTACCAGTTGGTGGAAAGGCTTACGGGGCCTACGGGCGTTTGCCAAACCAACGCCCCCATGGCGGTGAAGGAACGCCGTGAAAGAGGCGAAGCATACTGTACATCTCCTGCGTCTGTATTTATGTTTTCATCCACGGGGTTAATTTTTTCGTACGGTTGAAAGAGGTATCCGCCCAAGTGCAGCGCCACTTTATTGGTGAATCGTATGATGGGCATCAGCCCCAGGCCGGCGTAAATATCCGCGCGATAGTCTTCCAGCACCAGCGAGGCGCTGTGCGGCGTTGGCTGGAACGCCGGCATGGAAATCAGGGTAGAGAAATCGTCGCTGAAAGCAGGCCGGTTGGTAAAGAGTAGGTCGGCGAGCACGCCCAGCGAGAAATGGTCGCCGAAAGGGTAATAGGATTCGTAATAAAGCCGTGCGGAAAACCATTGGTGGTATTGTCCAATGACGCCGTTCCCGTTCGATAAATTTCCCGGGGTGTTCACTTCTCTACCGTAGACATAGCCCAGGCTAAACTGTTGCCGGTGGCCGGTAGTAGGATACTGTTTGTAGTTTAGCGTATTTCTTTCGAGGCTTATTTTTGGAAACAGGTAGGAGAAACGGAAATGGTCGGCCGTGTCGGATTGTGTGTAATTGTTGTGTTGGAAATAGTCTTCGTTCAAAGCGCCGAGCGTAAAGCTTGTTTTTAAAATAAAATGCCTGTGAATAAACAATGGCGAGCCTACCGCAACGTGGGCGTATACTTCTTCGTCCTGCAAATAGGGGGGGCGGGTGTCGAAATTAAATAAATCCTGCGTCCCTGTATAATAATCGTACCGGTTGAAGACGGCGTTTATTTCATAAAACATGACCGGACGAATGGTTAGAAAATGTTTCCATGATATATTTACTCCGTTATACAGGCGTCCGAAAGTGAACCCCGCCCGCGCCAAGGCAATGGTCGAGCCGAAGAGGTTGTAGCCCAATCCGAGCGCCACTTCATTGATAGAGGACGTCGAGAAATAGCCGCCCAGCGAAGCTCGAAACCGCGCATTACGCGTAACATGGACGGAGAGGTCAAAGAGGCTGTCGTTCCAATCATAGGTGGCGGTAGGGTAAAAAGTGTTAATCATGCCGGTGGAGATGATGCCGAAATAATTTTTTTTGAACTGTTCATTACCGGATGCGGCTTGCTTCCCGGAACGTAGGGCGCTGTAAACAAAAGCCTGTTGTTTTTTGGTTAAAGCGCCGGTAATACGGACGTCGTCATACTTCATTTCCGGCAATTGTTGCCTGAAGCGCCGGCGTTTTTCTTCCAATGTTTCCGCCATAACCTGCCGGGCAATCCGGCGTTTTATTTCGGGCATCAACGTTATGGTTTTTTCGTACCCTGCTTCCACGATGCTGTGGATTTTTTGAAAATCCAACACGCCCACATCAGAAAAACGGGTGGCGATGACCATCCCTTTATCTTTCGGTAAATCGAAATTGGTTTCCAGCGTCAGCATGGCTTCAATCTGCTGGAGAATGTCGTCTTCATTAGGCAAAGGCGAGTTGTCGACGCATTTGGAGCCGAGGATAATGTCGGGCGCAAAATCTTTTTCCATCACATCCCAGGGGAAATTATTGTAAAAACCCCCGTCAAAAAACAAGGTGCTGTCTATTATGATCGGCTTAAAGTAGAACGGATAGGTCATGGACGCGCGAATAGCGGAGCCCAAATTCCCCTGATAGAATTTGTACGGTTTTTTATTCACCACGTCGGACGCCATGCAGCGGAAGGGAACCATGAGACTGTCAAAATTATTTTTCGCCACCGCCGCCGCCGGGGAGAACAGGGTAAGAAACGCCCAATCCATTTGGTACGTGGGGACGTAGTTGGTCGGCAATTGTGTTTTCAGTTTCCGGTTTTTGAAATCGAAAGAGATGAAAAGCATGTCGGGCGACGATTCCGGGCGATAGACATAAGCTGTATATTTTTCTTCCATCAATCCTTTGTACATAATAAAAAATTCCTTCGACGACAACAGGGCGATCATTTCGTCGGGCGTATAGCCGATGGCGTACAACCCTCCGATGATAGCGCCCATAGAGGTCCCGGCAATATAGTCCACCGGAATATTATTTTCTTCCAGCGCCTTCAAAACGCCGATATGCGCCAATCCCTTAGCGCCGCCGCCGCTCAAAACCAATCCTACTTCCTGCGCCGGCGCCGGCATGGCCAACACGCCCGCTAAAAAAAGAAAACAAAGAATATATTTTTGCATAAAGGTTGTGAAAAATAAAAGTTATTTTTTATTATATTTGCAACACTTTTTAAATAATGGTTTATAACTTACGACTCACGACTAACAACTCACGCCTTACGGCTAATAACTTACGACTCACGACTAACAACTAATAACTAATAAAATGAAAACAAAGTTACTAATTTTATCTTTAATGACCGCAATTTTTATGGCTTGCCACGCACAACCCCCCAAATCATCTTTTGACCCAAACACATTGGGCGAAACGCCCGAACTGGTAATCGAAACTTCGGCGGGCGACATCACGGTGAAACTGTATCAAGAAACGCCTTTGCATCGTAACAATTTTTTGAAACTGGCGTCCACCGGCTATTTCGACGGGGTGATTTTCCATCGCGTCATTGAAAATTTTATGATTCAAACCGGCGACCCCGATTCTAAAAATCCGGAAGCAGGAAAAATGTACGGCATGGGCGGCCCCGATTATACCGTTCCCGCGGAAATCGCCCCGGGACTGTACCATAAGCGGGGCGCACTGGCGGCGGCGCGTAACGACAATCCCGACAAGGCGTCTTCCGGCTCGCAGTTTTACATTGTGCAGGGAGATGTTTGCCCGCCCGAACTGTTGGAGCAACTGGCGGAACAGGGTATTTCCTTTACGCCGGAACAAAAAGAAACCTATACCCAAACCGGCGGCGCGCCTTGGCTGGACGGCGGATACACGGTCTTCGGCGAAGCAACCCAGGGCATGGAGGTAGTCGATAAAATTGCTGCCCTCCAAAAAGACCGCCACGACCGGCCGCTACAGGATGTTTTTATTCTGAGAATCTATCCGGTTTTGAGCAGCAGGCAGTAGCTGGCGCCTTTTTAATGGAGAATGGAAAATGGAGAATGTCTCTTGAGGCGCCAGCCAATTCTCCATTCAAAAAAACCGCCGGCATGTTTCCATACCGGCGTTTTTTCAAATTTACGGCAAAGGCTGTCGGCGTCAGCCACTGCCCACTGCCCACTGCCTACTGCTACTGGGTTTACGGTATTACCACCTCCGCTATCGGGCTGTACGGCCCTTTCTCGCCGCGGGTGTTCTCCCAGCAGAGGGAATAGTAGAAATGCTTGCCGCGGTCGTGTCCCTCGAAGTCGAGGGTGAAGGGCGAGCGGGTGTCGAACGACGA
>JAITSM010000215.1 GCA_031287815.1 Prevotellaceae bacterium | reverse complement strand
ATTGTTGGTACAAGATTTTTCTTGTTACGTTTTTACTCATTCCCGGCGTTATTTTCGCCCAAAACAGGGAGGTGAGAGGGACCGTTACAGACGCCGCTACCGGTGAGGCGCTGGTGGGGGTATCGGTGGTACAAAAAGGAACGGCAAATGCGGCCATGACCGACCTGAGTGGCGCGTTTGTTATCAATGTTCCGGCAGATGCTGTTTTGCAATTTTCTTCCGTGGGCTACAACACTGCGGAACAAGTGGCGCAATCAACCGTACTGAATGTAAGACTGGCGGAAGCGACTACAGCGTTGGATGAAGTGGTGGTTGTCGGATACGGCGTGCAGAAGAAAAGCGTGGTGACAGCCGCGATTAGCCGGGTATCTGCCGACGAACTCGATTTGGAGAAGCCGGCCAATGTGCAAAATGCCTTGAAAGGCAAAGTATCGGGCGTACAGATTACGTCCAACTCCGGACAGCCCGGAGTCGATTCGAAAATCCTTATTCGCGGCGTGGGAACCGTTAACGACGCCAATCCGCTATATGTGATCGACGGCATGCCTTCATCTAACGGGATCAATTATCTTAACCCTTCCGATATAGCGTCTATTGAAATATTAAAAGACGCCGCTTCGGCAGCTATTTACGGTTCGCGCGGCGCTAACGGCGTGGTGCTGGTAACCACCAAAAGCGGGAAAAAAGGCACGAAAGCTCAATTCGACTACGAGTTTTCTTATGGCTTCCAGAACTTGCCCAAAAAGTCAGACTTCTTGGGTGGCGCCGACTATCAGCTATTAATGAATGAAATGGGGGCAAACTCGGGCAGAGGAGATAAATACTACTTCCCCACATCATCAACGGTCAATACCGATTGGCAGGAAGAACTTTCTTATCCTAACGCGCCGCTGGTAAATCATAAATTTTCATTGAATGGCGGCAATGAGCGCAGCACTTACTACGTGTCGCTTGGCATATTGGAGCAAAGCGGTATTTTTGCCAAAGAATACGCCGATTTCTCCCGTTACAATGCGCGGCTGAATTATACCCACACCCTGCTGGATACCAAAGAGCGGTCATGGCTCAATAATATTTCTTTCGGGTCGAGGGTCGGCTATTCTTATTCTAAAACGACAGGGAGCGATATTGGCAACAGCGAAGCGGGAGGTATCATTGCCTCCATGAATATGCTGCCGCCTACCGAAGCTGTTTTTCAGAACGACCCGGCAGAAATTGCCAAATACGCAAATACTTATCTGAATTACGTAACAGCTGATGACGGAAGGGTATATAACATTATTAACATGCGTGAAATTGTAAATCCGCTGGCAGCCTTGAAAGCCCGCAACAACCAACTTCGCGAGCCGCAAGTAATCAATGCCAATTTCGACTTGAACGTAAACCTGCTGCCCGGTTTGACTTTTAAAACCACCGCAAATTTCGAATGGGGGCATTATTCCGACCGAAGCGTTACACCTGCCTATGACCTCAATACCGAACAAAAAAATACGGCGTCTTCCGTGTACAATTTAATGAGCGAATCCTATACGTGGCAATGGGAAAATATTTTGCAGTACAACACCAGTTTCGGGAAGCATAACCTGGGCATTTTGGCGGGCACTACCCTTTCGTCCGGTTTCTACCATGAGATTAGCGGCCGCCGCTATGATTTGATAGAAGTAAGTATGGACAAAGGATTTTTAGACATATCAGGCGCATCCGATGGCGACGACCGCGCCAGGGTGAATGGCAGCGCTTCCGATCACAAAATGGCTTCCCTGTTTGGAAGAGCAAGCTATAACTATGACGAAAAATATTTGTTTGAAGCAACGGTGCGGCGCGACGGTTCTTCCAACTTCGGTAAAAACAACCGGTTTGCCGTATTTCCGTCCGTATCCGCCGGCTGGGTGCTCACCAATGAGGGCTTTATGGAAGACAGGCCTGCGTGGTTCGATTTCGCCAAAGTCCGCGCCAGCTGGGGACAAAACGGCAATGAAGCCATCGGCTCCTTTGGCTATACCAGCCTCATTATGCAAGGCGATTTGCGAGCTGTTATTGACGACCAGATCATGCAGGGAGCCAAGTCCGACGGCTATTCCAACCAAAACCTGAAATGGGAAACATCCGAACAAACTGACATCGGCATTGATTTGCGATTATTTAAATCGTTATCCATTTCCATCGACTGGTTCGACAAACAGACTAAAGACATGCTTTGCTGGCTTTCCTTGCCCGACTATGCAGGCTACACCAGTATCCTCACCAACAAAGGCAACGTGAGCAATAAAGGCTGGGAGTTTGACGCGTCCTACAAGTTCAGGCTTGGCGACGTAAACATTGGCTTGGGCGCTAATGCCTCGTATGTAAAGAACGTGGTTACCGAGCAGGGCGATTCGGATATTCCGGTAGCCATAGATGGTTTGGGCGGCGGACTGGGCGGTTCCGTAACCTGGCGCGCCAATGGCGAACCTTACGGATTTTTCTACGGCTATGTACATGACGGGATTTTCCAAACGCAAGCTGAAGTGGACGCTTCACAACAGGCCAATGCCGTGGTAGGCGGTATTCGCTGGAAAGACCTGGACGGAAAACCCGGCATCACCGGCGACGACCGTACCAATATCGGCAATCCCAATCCCGACTGGACGTATGGCTTAACGCTTTCGGCAGATTGGAAAGGCATTGATTTTAGCGTATTTTTCCAAGGCGTACAAGGCAACGAAATATACAAATTGTATCGCCGCGGCAATGTCGTAAGCGCGAATTGGGACAAGGCCTGGCTTAACCGCTGGCACGGGCAGGGCACTTCAAACTGGATGCCCGTCTTATATGAAGGCAACCTGGCGCCGGGAGGCGGCGATACGGGCGCCAATACGGTATCGAACCTTTATGTGGAAAACGGTTCTTACTTCCGTTTAAAGGTATTGCAATTGGGTTATACGATACCGCAACATATCACGCAAAAAATACTCCTGCAGAGAGCCCGCATTTTTGTGCAGGCCGAGAATTTATTCACCATTACCGATTATACCGGATTAGACCCCGAAGTGGGAACGCGTAATGGCTTTGACGGCGGCACTTATCCGCAGGCGCGGGTTTGGACGCTGGGCGTAAATATTACATTTTAGAACCATCAAAAATCAAAATATATGAAACAGAAAATCAAATTTTATATTATCTGCTGTACGTTAATCTCCCTGTTCATCTCGTGCAGCGAGTTCCTGGATGTTAACCCAAGAACACAGGTTTCTACCGAAGAATTTTATAAAACCGAAGAAGGTGTAATGAAAGGCCTGTATGCCGTGATGAAAGAAGTGCAGAACCGGCTGATGGAAGTACACAGCTACTCTACGCTGCTGTCCGACGAAGCCGAAACCGGTGGCGGTATAGGTGAAGGCAGTTATAAATTCAAATGGGATAATTTTACCTATACCCCCACAACCTGCTTCAGCAATGAATGGTACACCGGTACAGGCTGGTGGAATGAATGGGATATGGGCTTGTATGTAGGTATTGTTGCCGCGAACGTTCTCATTGATGAGGTGAACCGTAGCGGGCTGGGCGAAAGTTTTGTCCGCGCTATTGACGCCGAAGCCCGCTTCTACCGCGCATTATACTATACCTACCTCTTTATGGGCTGGAAAGAAATTCCCTTGCTCACAGGTCAAATTACCTCTGCCGACGACCTCTATTCTTTCGGCAATGCTTCGCGAACCGAAGTCTATGAATTTTTGCTGAACGATTTGTCCAATGACGTGATACAATACCTGCCCGACAGGGCTGCCACGCAAAAGGGGCGTATCTGCAAGGACGCCGCAAAAATATTGCGGACAAAAATCATCCTTTTCCATCTCGACGAAAGTAAATACCAGCAGGCATACGAAGATATGCGCGAAATTGCCAATAATTCATTTTACCAGCTAACCCCCGACTATCTGCAAATTTGGCGTAAAGCCGGCGAATGGAACCACGAAAGCATTTACGAAGTAGGAATGGCCGGGAATAATTCGGAAATGAACAATAAAGTAGCCACCGTAGGCGGACGTGATATGGTCGACCCCCGTGACGCCGAACAGGGCGGGCTGATGTCCGGCTACGGACAACTTACCATGACGTGGAAAATATATGATATGTTCCTGACAGGCGACACCCGCCGCGAGGGGACGGTTATTGTGTATGCCAACGAAGCAACTGATGCGCAGTCAAAAACCGGTATGAGTACTTTCTTTGTAAGCGATAACCAAGAGGGTGTGGATGTAGGCAGAGGGTTGCTGGGCAACTATAAATACCACCCCCGCAAGGAATCCTACATTTCTGGAGATGATCCGGTAAACAGTCAAAATATGTCGTACCGGTTTTATCGCTTTGCCGACGTGCTTCTGTTAGGAGCAGAATTAAAAGTGCGCATCAGCGGCAACGCCGACGCCGAAGCACAGGGATGGTTCGACAAAGTGCGCGACCGGGCATTTAAAGACCAGTCGCACCGCATTCTACTTAACCAGGGTAAGGATGCCAACCTGAATATTATTTTCGCGGAAAGATATTACGAATTTGCTTTTGAAATGCAACGCTGGTTCGATATACTGCGCTTCGACAAAGGCGCTGAAATACTTGGCGCAAAGGGATGGACGGAGAAACACCGCTATTTCCCCATTGACCAGAACGAAATAGACCAGTCAAAAGGCGCATTAAAGCAAGACCCCGCGTGGCTGTAGCGTTCCGCAGGGCAAAGGAAGAGGGGAAATAGTCAACTGTTTCCCCTCTTTTGTATTTGGTAAATAATTTATTAACTTTAAATTTTAAATAATTATAAGTCATGCACACAAATCCTGTTAATTTTACGCAACGGAACGTGGCGATTGATATACTCCGCGCCCTGACCATGCTGTTGATGATATTTGTAAACGACTTGTGGACGATTAGCGGCGAGCCGGACTGGATAGGGCATGCCGAAAGTCATCAGGATTTCCTCGGATTGGCAGATGTCGTCTTTCCCTGTTTCCTTTTTGTGGTGGGGATGTCTATTCCTTTTGCCATTGAGCGGCGGTTTTCCAAAGGG
>JAITSM010000214.1 GCA_031287815.1 Prevotellaceae bacterium | reverse complement strand
AAAAACATACAATACAAACTCAATCGAAGACCAAGAAAATTGCTTAACTTTGACGAACCTTACAAAGTAATAGCTCGCGCTATGTATCTTCCCGGTTGCATTTGATTCTTGAATCTACGGGGCGATAAAAAATCACTTTAATTTTGCCTACCATAAAAAAGATAGTATCTTTGCACATTATTAATTTCAAAAATTTTCAAGTTTATGGTAAATTATAAAGATTTAGGGTTGGTGAATTCGCGAGCCATGTTTGCTAAAGCCGTTAGTGGCGGCTATGCTATTCCGGCATTTAATTTTAATAACATGGAACAGTTGCAGGCCATTGTGGCGGCATGCGTGGAAACCCGCTCGCCGGTGATTTTGCAGGTGTCCAGCGGCGCGCGGAAATACGCCAATCAAACATTGTTGCGCTATATGGCGCAAGGCGCAGTGGAGTATGCTAAAGAATTGGGGTTCGCTCTTCCCATTGTATTGCACCTCGACCACGGCGATACGTTCGAGTTGTGCAAATCGTGCATTGAGTACGGTTTTTCGTCGGTCATGATTGACGGCTCGCACCACAGCTATGCAAAAAACGTGGAACTGACGGCGCAGGTAGTGGAATATGCGCACAAGTACGACGTAACCGTAGAAGGCGAACTGGGCGTGCTTGCCGGCGTGGAAGACGATGTAAAAGCCGAACAGCATACCTATACGCAACCCGATGAAGTGGAAGATTTCGTAAAGAAAACCGGCGTTGATTCGCTGGCCATCTCTATCGGGACGTCGCACGGGGCGTTTAAATTCAAGCCCGGCCAGAAGCCGCAAATTCGTTTGGATATTCTGGCGGAAATAGAAAAACGCATTCCCGGATTTCCGATTGTGTTGCATGGCGCGTCGAGCGTTCCGCAGGATATTGTGGCGGAAATTAACCGGTATGGCGGGCAGTTGAAAGACTCCATCGGTATTCCCGAAGACCAGTTGCGCGCCGCCGCCAAATCGGCCGTGTGCAAAATCAACATCGACAGCGACGGCCGCCTGGCCATGACTGCCGGCATCCGCAAGGTGCTGTCCGAACAGCCGTCCGAATTTGACCCGCGCAAATACTTAGGCCCCGCCCGCGAAAAACTGAAAGCGCTCTACATGCACAAAGTGAAAGAAGTGCTGGGCAGCGACGGAAAAGCATAAACGGGATTTACGGATTTCTTCCCGGCAGCTACCGGGATATAGACAGGCGTGCTACGTGGGGTAGCCCGCCTGTTTTCTTTTGTGGCTGCTTTTTTATCGAATAAAAAAATGAATGGCAATAATAAAAAGATTTACCTAAAACAACGAACGGTAGCTATTGCCCCCGAGCTCCCGCCTCCGCTACCTGTAGAGTGGCACCAGTCAAGGCACACAGCGCCGCATCCCTGACAGTGGCTGCAGTTGTTGTGCGCTGCAAGATGGTCTATCAATATACCGCTAGTACGATGGTTGCAGTCTGTGTTCATATACCAGTTCGACCCAGCTGGTTGCGCGATTCCGTTACATATCATTTGCGGGTCAGACCAGCCGAAATAGTCGGTGCGAGGCGAGCAATTAGAATTTAACGCACGGATGCGCTCTGCACGTTGGGCGTCGGTACTGCCCAGGTTATTTTTAAAGGTTGTCCAATCCGCTAATGTCGGCAATAGCCAACCGGGTGGGCACACGCCCTGCACATTTCCAGTAGAACCGCTGCTACCACCCCTTGCAATCCATACTTGGTTTATAGGATAAGCCCTGCCACAGTCATCTTCGGAGCAGCCGCTAATGGCAGCACCTACTGTAGAGCCATTATAACTTGCTAATTTTACATTTTGCGCCAACCACCAATTATTATCGGGCATCGCAACAATCCGGTACAATTTATCATCCCGATCATCTTTTATATATGCTTCCCAATTTTGTGCGCCACCGGCACGTTGCTGGCAAAGGTGCGTAGCATCCATATATAAATCATTTCCTGTGTAGGGGCAGTAAAGACTACCAATGCCGGGACAGCCTGTGGCATCCGTAAAAGTACTGGATGAATTAACGGTTAAACTTGCTTTCGCTATTGTTGTAGTTGCTACTGGCTGTGCATGGCTGCTTACTATAAAATCAATTGTTCCTTTAAAGGTATAGACTTCATTTTCTAACCTTACATTCGGCGGATAATCGCTGCCGTAGGCGCACCAATTAAATGGCGCACCGGTATTGCTTATTTGTACGGTAAGTGTAGAAGAAAAGTTTGTCGTTATTCCTTCCAGAAAAAAGCCCCTGTCGGTTTGCCCGCTTAGTGTTCCCGCTGTTTTTTGCACTGTGCCGGTTATGGTTGCCGGTTGCCAATTACCTTTTTGTGTAGGGGAAATGACCGGTTGGAAATCAATAAATATCCAAACTTTGTTGCGGTGGTTATCTGTTGATTGGTTTGTCCAACGCACTTCGAACTGAATGGTTGGCGTAGCAGTGTACGTAGCACTAAGAGGCGTAATTTGCACCGTTGATTGTGCGCTTGCTGCCACGCTTGCAAGCATTGCGAAAAGAAAGAAAATTTTTTTCATACTATTATTATTTAAGGTTTATAGTTTAAAGTTTATCGGCATTTTGTCTATTGTCTATATTCTATAAGTCTATATTCTATAAGTCTATATTCTGTTCCGTTTTCGCAGCTTCGGGGTTGTTTTGCAAACACAAACTTTTTCTACTAAAAACAACCCCTTGCTACGATTTTTTATTCGTTGCCAATTTCACGTTTTAGCTTTTATTGATAGTGATTATTGATAAAAACGAAACGTGAACTTTGTTCATCGTCTGAAAGGTTTGCGACAACCCGTATAAAAATAAGCAAAAGCCCACGTTACCTTGTGGATTTTGGCTCTATCCTTTTATACTTTAAAATTCGCAATTTTCAGACGGAATAAAAGCCGGCATATTTAATGCCTTTTTCAATATTGTTAAAGAACGTCCATAACGCTGCAAATGTAAAACTATTTTTTTAAATAGCAAATTATTTTTTATACTCTTTAAAAAAATAGTATCTTTGCACTCCCAAAATGCTGTTTGGCGGTTTGCCCGGATGGCGGAATTGGTAGACGCGCTGGTCTCAAACACCAGTGGCCGCAAGGCTGTATCGGTTCGACCCCGATTCCGGGTACAAAAACAGCAAAAATCCTATTGATTATCAATAGGATTTTTATTTTGCGGGAATAAATATGGGAATAAATTATTTATATTAGACCCCAGTCTGAATTAAAAACGCCCCCTTTCGGAGGCATAAAGATTCAAAGCTACCACAAAATTTCAAAGAATGCAATCAAGTCACAACGGCACGCGGGCTGCTTAAATTTTTGTAAATAACAAAAAAACAAAATCAATAGGCTATCCCTAACTCCTTAAAGATGGGCTCGACAGCCCGCACTGTCTCTTTGGAGATGCGCTCTACTTCCTTGCGGATTGCGTCTTTGTCTTTGGAGCCTATCATGTCGGCGGTGGAGAGCTTTTGAAGTTTGTCTTCGTGGGTATCCCAGAATTCGATTATCTTGCCAAAATCATTGCGTGCTACATTCATGCTAATGTTGTTTGCTTTCATAGAGAGCGCTGCGATATATTGTTCCCAGAAGTTTGGCGAATCGGCATATTCTAATAAACGCCCTGTTTTCAGGTCGGCTTTTGCGCTTTCCATGAATTTGTCGAAGTAGTTTTTCATCCTGTAGTATTTGTCCGTATAGTATCCGGGCTTGGCTTCGGAATAGTAGGAGGACACAATAGGTACTTTGTTGGGCGAGGCGCCGCCGCCCGAAAGGATGCTGTAGGCTAAATTAACCACGTCGTTTATGGCGCTACCCAAGCCACCGGTGTAGCTTATTACAAGGTGCCGCAGCTGGTCGGGCGAGATGTCCAAGCCGTGTAGTTCTTCCAGTATAGCGGTTTCTTCGTCGATATAGCTCTTCCGGCCGGTTGACTTGTCGCCAAAAACGAAAAGGTCGACCGCGCTTTGCCATACAGGGAGCTGGTCGGTGCGTACGCCGCGCAGGTGATAGGGATATTTTTTTCCGTCGGGGTCATTGTACTTGTACGCTACCAGCGGCGCACCCATGTAGTTGCGTTTGGTGATAAATGTTTCTACAAGTGGTGTGACGGCTGTTGGTAATAGTTGTTCCCAGTTTCCGCTTAGTTCTACCGGGGACAGGTTTCCGAATTGTTCTGCTACTCCCGAAAATGCCTCCTGTGGGCTTAGCTCTTCTTTCTGTACCTGTGCTGCCGCTACGCCGATGGCATAGAATGGCCGCCACGTTTGCGAGAGTGGAAATTGTGCAAATCCGTTGTTGCCGACAGGCAGGAACAGGTTGATGTATTTGCGGTAGCTGGACAGGTTACGGAGCTCGTCGTCGTCGCCATCGTCGTCGAACAGGAGCGCGGAAGCAAGCATGTACATAGAATATCCCACGGCGGCATGTATGGCTGCTGCTACGCCGGCTTTTACCGGATGCCTCCTGAACATTTCTACCTGATTGGCAGAGGCTTGTATGGTTGCATTAAAGAAGGCATAGAAGGCGCCCGGAATACCGGAGTATTTGCCGGAACGGTTGAAGTTGACGGTTACCTCCTTTGCGATGTTTGAGGCTTCGGATACGTCTTTCCCGCTCTTGCGTGCGGCGATGAAGGCGGCAAAGCGCGAGATGTCCTCGCTTACGGATGCCAGCCCATTGATGGCCCGTAATGTTTTTTTGAGGAAGTTACGGTTGTTTACGCCGTCGTGTTGCTTCAGGGCGTTGTCAATGTCTTTCTTTATCCTGTCAATGTCGAGCATTTGCATAAATCCCACCCGAGAGCCGGATTTCCGGTACTCTTCGTAATAATCAATGTATTTCTGTGTGTCCGGGTTGCTGGAGTGCGCGCCTGTTTCCTTATTGGCGAACTCTACCATGAATGCCACCTGTGCGGCACGCGGTAAGGACTGTATGAATTTCCCGGCCATTTTGCTGTCATGCATTATCCACAGGCGGAAGGCGGCGTGCTGTACGTCGCGCACTGTGTTTTTTGTCCAGAACACAGGGTTTTTCTGGGTCATCAGGCCGGACATGGTTTTGGTCGTTTTACCTATGTTGATGCCATATTTTTTACCTTTTATTTTTATACCATGTGTTTTGTTGAGCCATTCGGCCACAGCATCGGTGCTTTCTTTAATCTCCTGAGCGGTCTGCTCGTCGGCAAATTCGATGATGTATTTTTGTCCGTTAATCCACGTTTC
>JAITSM010000127.1 GCA_031287815.1 Prevotellaceae bacterium | reverse complement strand
GCCTATTCATCTACCGGCGGTTTTCATTAGTTACCTCCCCCCGACCCCCTCCGAAGGAGGGGGAGTTGGCTCCCTCCCCTTCGGGGAGGGCGGGGGGAGAGGTGGTTGCCGGCGGGTTGTAGGGGCGAAAAATTTTTCGCCCCTACGGCGCAAATGTTCGACGTTCGCTTCCGTCATTGCGAGCGGAGCGAAGCAATCCAGACCATTCGCTTCCTGTCGCCCGCTATCCCCGGATGGCGACCGGCTCGTGCCTCGCCGTCGCAATGACGGGGGCTGGCGCTGTCCCGTAGGGATAATAGGTTGGTAGAACTATGCATAAATACCCCGCCCTGCCGTCCCGTCTGGGACGGCAGGTGTCTGTTCTCATGGCGTACTTCCGGCACGCAGGTGGCGGGGGGATGCGTTTTTTTCTACCAACATTTCGTCCCTACGGGACGACCCATGGCTACTGGGGTTGTTTTTTGGGGAAAATCAGGTTTTTTTGTGAAAGGTGAAAGGCGCTGTAGATACGTAGGGACGCACGGCCGTGCGTCCCTACAGCTGGCGCCAGCCACTGCCTACTGCTACTGAAAACTGCCTACTGACCTCCGGCGCAAGCTAATTTTCCATTTTCAATTAAACCGGTTTATTTCCCATGACAAATTCCAGTGTGCCGCCGGCGGCGATAGCTTTGAAGTCGATGTAGTATTTGTCGTAGGGCTGGCCGTTGAGGGTGATGCGTTGGATGTATTTATTTTCGGGGCTGTTGTTGGTGGCTATGATGGTGAATGTTTTTCCGTCTTTTACTTTGATAACCGCCCGGTCTGCTATGGGGCTGCCGAAAATGTATTTCCCGCCCGCCGGCTCTACCTGGTAAAAGCCCAATGCCGACAGTACATACCATGCCGACATTTGTCCCACGTCTTCATTGCCCGACAGTCCGTCCGGCGCGTCGCTGTAGAGGGTTGAAAGGATTTCCCGCACTTTGTCGGCGGTTTTCCATGCCTGCCCGGCGTAGGGGTAGAGGTAAACGATATGGTGGCTCGGTTCATTGCCGTGCGCATACTGCCCGATGAGGCCGGTAATGTCGGGCGAGGCGTGTTCGCCCAAAGCGCCTTCGGCAATGAAGAGCGAGTCTAATTTTTCAATAAACCGTTCCCTGCTGCCGAAGAGCCCGGCCAGCCCCTGCACATCGTGCGGCGCCAGCCAGGTGTATTGCCAGGCATTGCCTTCGGTGTAGTCATTGTCGCGGTGAACGGCTTCAAAGGGATTAAACGGCTCGCGGAATTTCCCTGCCGACGAACGCCCGCGCATGAAGCCGGTAGCGTGGTCGAAATAGTGAGCATAGGCTTTGCTGCGGTGGAGGAAATAGGCGTAGTCATCGGTTTTTCCCAGCGCCTGCGCCACCTGCGCAATGCAGCCGTCGGCAATGGCATATTCCATGCACTTCGACAGGGCTTCTTCTTCCTTGTCGTAGGGAATGTAGCCGTATTCTTTCAGGTATTTCAGCCCCCGTTCGTCGAGCAGGGCGGAATTTTTCATGGCCTCAAAAGCCTGTTCCCTGTCGAATCCGCCGTAGCCTTTCAGCAGGGCGTCAGCCACCACCGGAATGCCGGGATTGCCGACCATGCAGTCCGTTTCGCAGCCCATCAGGTGCCACACCGGCAATTTGCCCTGTTCGCGGTAAATAGCCAGCATGGTGTGGACAATATCGCTTATTTTTTCGGGGTGAATGATGGTCATCAGCGGATGCGCCGCACGGTAGGTATCCCACAGCGAGAAGGTGGTGTAATTCTTAAAACCGGCGTTTGTGTATATTTTCCCGTCCGCGCCGCGATAGTCGTTATTGACGTCGAAAAACTCCGACGGCGCAATCATGGTATGGTATAAAGCGGTGTAGAACGTCCGTTTCACGCGGTCGTCGGGGGTGGTAAATACGATTTTCCCCAGTTCTTCGTTCCATGCTTCCTCCGCCTCCCGGACGGTTTGTTCAAAATCCCATCCCGGCAGTTCCGCCAGCATGTTTAGTTTGGCATTGTCGATGCTTACCGGCGAGAGCGCCACTTTTACATAAATTTCTTCCCCTTCTTTGGTATCGAAAAGCGCCAGCCCGTATACTTTTTCCGCCTTCCCTTCCGTTGTTCCCTCTTGGGGCGCGGCGGCGATAAACCGTTTCACCGGTTTGGAGAAAACCGCCGTGAAGAAAATCCGCTGGTCGCGCGCCCAGCCGGTGGAATAGCGGTAGCCCGACACCACCGTGTCGTTTTCCTGGATAATGTATCCTTCCACCGGCTTGTCCCAGCATTGTCCGTTTACCAGGTCGAAAATTATTTTGGCGTCGCCCGAAGCGGGGAAGGTGTACTTGTGGAAGCCGGTGCGTTTGGTCGCAGTGAGTTCCACCGCCACGTTATAGCGGTCTAAGTGCACGGCATAGTAGCCCGGCTTTACTTTTTCGGTTGCATGGCGGAAGAGGGAATACTGCCCGGTGGAATAATCGCCCGCCACGCCCCTGTTCAAGGTAATGTCGCCGACGGCAGGCATAAGGTTGACGTCGCCCAAATCGCCGATACCCGTTCCGCTGAGGTGCAGGTGGCTAAAGCCGATAATCGTGGAGTCGGAAATATGGTAGCCCGAGCACCAGTCCCACGATTGGGGAATGTTCGACGGCCCCAGCTGCACCAGCCCGAAAGGTACATTGGCGCCCAGGAATACATGCCCGTGCCCGCCCGTGCCGGTATAGGGATTGACGTATTGCGTAAAGTTTTGCGGAGTATCCTCCCCTCCTTTGCAGGAAATGAGTGCAGGCAGGCAAAGCAAAGCCACGCACAACAGTTGTTTCAGCTTCATAAGAAATGGAAATTGGTTATGGAAATTTATCAGTACCGTTCTATCCACGCGCTGCCGAATTCCGCGTCGGTGCGTTTGAATACGTCGAGGATTTCATTGGCTTCGTTTTGCGTAGCATAACGGAACGAACTTACTTTATAGGGGCGTTGCCCGCCGGTGTTCACCACAATACAGCTGCACCCGACATTGTCGTGTAATCTTTGCATGGCTGCTTTAGCCGCTTTTTCGTTATCGTAAGCGCCGGCCATGATATGGTACATATTCATGGCCGCCGATTTTCCGGTATTTCGTTCCTGCGCAGGCGCAGCCTTTTTGGCAGCTTTCTTTTTCTTCGACGGGGCGGCCGCCGGTTTATCCGGCGCAGGCGTTGTTACCACCGCCTGCACTTCTGCCGGCGGCGTTTGCACTTCTACCGGTTTGGGCGGTTCTTTCTTTACGGTTGGCGTTTTAATTTTCGGCGTGGCGGTTTGCTGCGCCTTGAGCGTATTATTCAGTTCCGCTTCCCGCACATAGAATGACCGTATGCTGAGGGTAAGCAGGAGTACATTGACAAGTAACACCAATGCCAGTATAGTCCAACAAACGGCGCAACATTTCCGTTTCCGGCGCCCTTCCGGCTTCACTGGCGGCGGGTATAACGGCGAAACCGGCGGTACCGGCTCCGGCGTAACCGGCGGGGGCGGGTACAGCGGCGGTATTGTCGGCGGAGGCATCAGCGTCGGCAGGGGTGCCATCGGTTCTATTTTGGGAAATGATAGCGGCGTCGGAGGTACAGGAGGAACAGAAGAAATGGGATAACCGGGAGAAATAGGAGGAACAGAAGAAATGGAAGAAACGGGAGAAATAGGAGAAATAGGAGGAACAGAAGAAATGGGAGAAACGGGAGAAATAGGAGGTACAGGAGGAATAGGAGAAACGGGAGGCGCCGGCGGCGTGTCGGCTGGCAGCGGCATTACATCCAGTTCCATCAGCCCGAATGACTCGGGTAATAAATTTATATCTTCGTCTTTTTTGAAAGAATAATCACCGTCGGCGGTAATGCGCATGGTGCCGAAATCGGGAAATTCTATGCGCTTCCCTTCCCGCAGCAAGGCGTCCAGCTCCCGGACAAACTCCGCTATCTGCCTTTTGGATTCTTCTTCGGGTATCATGGCCTTCGCCGCAAATTCTTTTTCCAAAAAACCGTCGTTCCATAATTCGGACGTACGGAAGGCCACCGTTTTTGTAGGAGGCAAGAATCCTTTACCGTTTTTTATAATGGCGGCAGGCTTGTATTCCGTGACGAATGCGCCCAAACCCGGCAGCGAAACCCGGTTATGTGTGCGCAGCAATTGCGCTAATAAATCGCCGATTATGGAAAGACTTGCTGACATAACTACTTATGTTTTTGTAAAATTTTTGCAAAGATACTAATATTTTAGCGGAAAACAGAACATATAATGCTGAAAAATGTATATGAATAGCTACCTTCAGAACATTTTTTCAGTCCACCGCCTTTAATTCTCTTTGCAATGCATACATTTCATCGCGGTACACAGCGGCCGCCTGAAAGTCGAGTTCCCTGGCGGCGGCTTCCATCCGTTGCCTGGCGGTGGCAATAGCTTTTTCCAGCTGCACGCGGCCCATGTAAGCTACGACAGGGTCGGCGGCAAGGCTTCGCGATTCTTCCGGGAAGGTATACGCAGCCGGCGTTCCGGGCGTGTCTTTGAACTTGATGCGCCCGCTTTTGATTGCCTGCTGCGGCGTAATGCCGTGCGCTTCGTTATATTTTAACTGTTTTTCGCGCCGGCGGTTGGTTTCGTCAATGGTGCGGCGCATGGAATCGGTTATTTTGCCGGCATACATGATCACGCGCCCGTTGACATTGCGCGCCGCACGCCCCGCCGTTTGCGTCAAAGAGCGTTCCGACCGCAGGAAGCCTTCCTTGTCGGCGTCAAGAATAGCGACGAGCGACACCTGCGGCAAGTCCAGCCCCTCGCGCAAAAGATTGACGCCAATCAACACGTCGAACAGCCCGCGATGCAAGTCTTCCATGATTTGCACGCGCTCCATGGTCTCTATGCCGGAATGAATGTAGCGGCAACGTATCTGCAGCCTTTCCATGTACTTCGTCAGTTCTTCCGCCATGCGCTTTGTGAGCGTGGTAACCAGCACCTGCTCGTTGACGGCCGCGCGCCGGGCAATTTCTTCTATCAAATCGTCGATTTGGTTGAGCTGCGGGCGCACTTCAATCACCGGGTCGAGCAAGCCTGTCGGGCGAATCAGCTGCTCCACAATAACGCCTTCGCAGCGTTTTAATTCATAAGCGGACGGGGTGGCGCTCACGTAAACCGTTTGGCCGGTCAACGCCTCAAACTCCTCAAACGTCAGCGGGCGGTTGTCGGAAGCGGCGGGCAGGCGGAAGCCGAATTCCACGAGCGTTTGCTTGCGCGAGCGGTCGCCGCCGAACATTGCGTGCACTTGCGGCAGCGTTACGTGGCTTTCGTCGATGAAGATAATAAAATCTTTGGGGAAATAATCCAGCAGGCAGAACGGGCGCGAGCCGGCAGCTCGTCCGTCGAAATAGCGGGAATAATTTTCAATGCCCGGGCAATAACCCAGCTCTTTTATCATCTCCAAATCGTATTCCACACGTTGCCGCAACCGCTTTGCTTCCGCCGCTTTCCCGAGCGACATAAAGAAATCGTACTGTTTGGACATATCGTCCTGAATATCGCGGATAGCTTTGTGCATGCGCTCTTCGGTAACCACAAACAAATTGGCGGGATACACGGTGACCTCCTCCGGCGTATCTACCGTACGCCCGCCAACGGGTTCGAAGGTTTCTATCTTTTCTATTTCATCGCCCCAGAAGATAATCCGGTAGGCATAATCGCTGTAGGCAAGGTACACATCCACCGTGTCGCCTTTGACGCGGAAGGTGCCGCGCTTGAACTCCGTTTCGTTGCGCGAGTACAGGCTGCTTACCAGCGAATACAGCAGCTTGTTGCGCGACAGCCGCTGCCCCCGCCGCAACGACACCGCTCTTTCGTGAAAGTCCTTAGGATTGCCGATGCCATACAAACAGGACACGCTCGAAACAACAATAATATCGCGCCTTCCGGACAACAACGACGAAGTGGCGCTCAATCGCAGTTTCTCGATTTCGTCGTTAATGCTTAAATCTTTTTCGATATACACATCGGTCGTAGGGATATAGGCTTCGGGCTGGTAATAGTCGTAATAAGAAATAAAATATTCCACAGCATTCTCCGGGAAAAACGTTTTGAACTCGCCGTACAGCTGCGCCGCCAACGTCTTATTATGGCTTAAAACCAGCACCGGCCGCTGCAACCGGGCTATCACATTAGCCATCGTAAAAGTTTTCCCCGACCCGGTCACGCCGAGCAAAGTTATGGCCGGAAATCCATCCTGCAATGCCTGCGCCAGCTGCGCAATCGCTTCGGGCTGGTCGCCGGTAGGGCTATATGTCGAGCAAAGGTTAAAATCCATTCTGCAAAGATAAAGAAGATTTATAGATTTTAGTCGTTTAGTCGTGAGTTGTGAGTCGGCGGGCGCTTTTTTAATGGAGAATGGAGAATGGAAAATTAGCTGGCGCCTCAAGAGACATTCTCAATTCTCCACTCTCCACTCTCCACTCTCCATTAAATAATGCCCCCGTTAGGGGCAAAATGTTGGTAGAAAAAATGCACAGCCCCGCTACCTGCGTGCCGGAGGTACGCCATGTGCTATTTTTACATTCCGTCCCAGGGGACGGTGGGGTAGGGGAGCTTATGGCGTATTCTACCGACATATTGTCCCTACGGGACAGCGCCCGCCGCCCCGTCATTGCGACGGCGAGGCACGAGCCGGAAGCAATCCAGAAATTCCGCCTTCTCCTGGATTGCTTCGTCGTTCCTCCCCGCAATGACGGGGGGGAGGTTGCTGGCGCCAGACACTCCTCACTCCTCACTTTTTAAATTTGCCATTTCCAAAATTCTTTCTACCTTTGCACCCGATATTATGCTCTTTCTCATTTTGAACACACTTTTATTCTATTCTTGAAATCTAGACAATTTCAATTTAGTAAGAATAAATAAACTCCACAATGAAAACGTGGGCTTTGCTTATTTACTAAATGGGTAGTCTAGAACCTCAAGAATGATAAGCTTAGTCCACGTTGCGCATTTTATCCCCAATACCTCTCTGAAAAGAGAAAATCCACAACAAGACAGAGCTGATAAAAGTTGCCAAAGTGCGAAAGAACTTGCGGCAAGAGGGGATTGTTTTGGTGAATAGTTTGTGTTTGTGTCAATAAAAATTAAATACAAAACAATCCCAAAAGCCGGAAGGAAGTGAAAGGGTGAAAGGGTGAAGAGTGACGCCACAACCTGAAACTTTAAAGATGAAACTATAAACTTTAATAACAACAATTATGAAAACATTATCGACATCAACAAAGTCCCCCTCAGGGGGATTTAGGGGGCTTCCCTTCGGGGGATTTAGGGGGCTTCTTGCTTTAGTATTATTACTTCTTTGGGCGATAGGGGGATTTGCGCAAGTGAGCGTTTCCAATATGGCAACGGACTATACCGCTAACAAAGTTTCCTTTACCGTCACGTGGACGGCGCAACCGTACAATAACCAAATCTGGGTAATTGTGGACTATATTAAGGTACAGGATGCCTCTACTGCGGGCAATAGCTGGAAGCGCGCCCTTGTTACGGCTGTAGCCAGGAACAGCGGCACCGGCAGCGCAGCCACCGTTACCGGGCAGCGCGGCTTTTGGTTAAACACTGCCGGCAGCAGCGGCAGCGCAAACGTTACGGCGACCCTGAGCCTTGACGCCGGCGTGCAGCTGTACAACTGGTGCGCCTACGCCTTGAATTATCCGCCCAAAGCGGAGTTGCAGTCCAACGGCAGTTACAAATTAACCGGCACGCCGCCGTTTACCGTGAATGGAACAACCCTGCCCGCCGGCAGTCTTACCGTTGGCCCGGGTACCTGCATTACTTCGCTAACCGATGCCACCGACAACCCCTCCGCAGACCTTCCCATGCTAACCATTAGTACTTCCAACCCTGCTGCGCGTTGCGGCGAGGGGGCGGTAACGCTCGCGGCTACGGCAAGCGGCGGCGTTACTTCTTCCATGACCTATACGTGGACAGTAGGCGGCAGCGCAGCGCAAACCACTTCCGCCAATACTTATGCGCCCACTGTGTCCGTAGGCGGCGCTACTTACAGCATTACCGCCACCAATGCCGCCGGCTGCAGCAGCGCGGCGAAGACCGGAACCATTACCGTGTATGCCCTGCCAACGATTACCCTTACTACCGCCAATAATAACCAAACCGTCGATGCCGACGTGTCTATTACGCCAATTGAATATACTACCGCCAATGCTTCCGGCGTCAAAATAACCGGGCCGCCAACGGGCGTTTACGGCTCGTATTCTTCCAATACCTATACTGTTTACGGTACCCCCTCTGCTACCGGCACCTATAATTATACAGTTACCACGACCAATAGCAATGGTTGCTCCAATGCTACTGCCACCGGGACGATCACCGTAAATCCCAATAATTATTGCCTGCCTTCCAATCTCACTTTGGGTACCGTTGGCTTTACAAGTACGGCGACCTATACCCGGAATGGGATCACCATTTCCGCGCCCGTTACTGCTACTTTTTGCCAGAAAACAACTTATGCCGGTGGTTCAACCGGCGCTTTTCAAGCAGATTGCCGTAACAATCCCGGTTATGTTGGTGATTTCTTTTCGTGGTGTATGGTGGTTCAGTATGAATCGCAGTTATGCCCATCGCCCTGGCGTGCGCCAACCTCTGAGGATTACATGATGTATGCAAACGGAACAACCACTGATGACAGTGAAAATAATGAAATCACTGTGGGTATACATGACTGGGGGTTGGGTGGAATCTGCCACGCGGACGGCACACTCGGATACCGCTCCACCGCCGGCTCCTATCATAGCCAAACCCAAAGGTCGAAGAGCGGGGCGTACGGTGCCGCCATGTACACGTCGTCCTTTAACCCACTGACCGTCCGCAGCAAAAGCTTCGCGTCGCTCCTGCGATGCGTGCAAGACGCGCCATAACTTATTAAAATTTATATTATAATATGTAGTTATGAAAAGAGAGAAAAGAAAGCGAGAGGGCTGGGGTGCTAATGCAACCTATAGGGTGTAATCGAGCAACCCTGCCAAGTTAAAAACTAAAAGTTAAAACAGGGACTAATGGAAATCTTTAAAACAAATAACCGTTATGATACAACGCCGTCGTTTTTTGACGAAAGGCCGCGCGACTTTCGTCCGAAGCCCTTCGGGACAGTTGCGGAACATCCCGCAAGTATGCCGAAGCCTTTGGTCGGTCAACGGTGATCGGTCAACGGCGTAGGGGCGAAAAATTTTTCGCCCCTACATGCACAAAAAAAAAGACGCCGGCAGATGAAATGCTGCCGGCGTCTTTTTACGTCTGAGGTCTGAGGTCTGTTGTCTAATGTCTGAAGCCTGCTGTTTTATTTCAATCCCCGCCTTCTCAGCAAGGCGTCGCCGTCGGGTTCTTTGCCACGGAAGGCTTTGTAGAGCGCCATGGGGTCTTCGCTGCCGCCGCGTTCCAGTATGTTTTTGCGGAATGACTGCGCCGTAGCGGGGTCGAAAATATCGCCCGCATCCAGAAAGGCTTGAAAAGCGTCGGCGTCCAGCTGCTCCGCCCACAGGTAACCGTAGTAACCGGCTGCATAACCGCCGCCGAAGACATGCGTGAAATACGTACTGCGGTAACGCGGAATAATAGCATCCGTCAAACCGATTTTGTCCATAACGGCTTTTTCAAACTGTTCCACATCCTGAAAATCGGCGGTGCGCAGGGTATACCAGCTCATATCCAGGATAGCGGCAGCCAGCAGTTCGGTGGTCATAAATCCCTGGTTGAACTTTTCGGTCGCCTGTATTTTCCGGATAAGCGAATCGGGAATGACTTCGCCCGTCCGGTAATGCTTTGCATACAGCTTCAGTACTTCGGGATGCATCGCCCAGTTCTCGTTGATTTGCGAAAGCAGTTCCACAAAATCGCGCAGCACGTTCGTGCCGGAAGTGGATATATATTTGCATTGGGAGAGGAATCCGTGTATCGCATGCCCCAGTTCGTGGAACAGCGTTTCCACTTCGTCGATAGTCAGCAGTGAAGGCGCTTCGGCAGTGGGTTTGGTGAAATTGCATACATTGACAATGACCGGGCGGACGCCGCCGTGCTGTTCGCGGACATTGTTCATCCATGCGCCGGCGCGCTTGCTGGCGCGGGGGAAGTAATCGGTGTAGAACACGCCCAGCGCGCTCCCGTCGGCGTCCTTCACCAGGTACGCCGTTACTTCGGGATGATACACCGGAACGCCTTTCAGTTCTTCAAAGGAAATTCCGTACAGTTTATTGGCGACCATAAATGCGCCGTTGCGTACATTTTCCAGCTGGAAATACGGGCGCACGGATGCATCATCGAAATCGTACTTGGCCTTGCGCAGCTTTTCGGTATAATACCACCAGTCCCAGGGCGCCAGCCGTCCGGTTTGCCCTTCGGCGGCGGCGATTTGTTGCAATTCCGCCAGCTCGCGCTCCGTTACTTTTTGCGCAGGCTCCCATAGCTTTTGCAAAAAGGTATTCACTATCTCCGGCGTCTTTGCCATCCGGTTTTCCAGCACAAACGAGGCATAGTCGGGATAGCCCAGCAGCACCGCTTTCCGGTATTCCAGCGAAGCGATTTTCTGCACGGTTTCCTTGTTGTCATTTGCATTATTGTTGTTTCCCTTGTGGGCGTAACCCTCCAGCATCTGTCGGCGCAATTCGCGGTTGCCGGCATATTGCAGGAAGGGAATACGGCTGGCGGCGTCGAGCGTGAATGCCCATTTTCCGCCGCGCCCTTCGGCTACAGCCCTCTCGGCGGCGGCCTGTACCACCGCTTCCGGCAGCCCCGACAAATCCGCCGGGTTATCAATAATGATACGGAACGCATTGTTGTCCGCCAACACATTTTGCCCGTATTTCACACTTAATACAGACAGTTCCTCATTGATTTTGCGCAGCTCCGCCTGCTTTTCCCCGTCCAGGTTAGCGCCGCTGCGGACAAATGCTTTGTATGTTTTGTCAAGCAACGCCGCTGATTCGGCGTCCAGATTTAAAGCGCCCTGCTGTTCAAAGACCGCTTTAACGCGCGCAAAGAGTTGGGCATTCAAATAAATATCGTCCGAACTCTTGGATAACTTGGGCGATATTTCTTCTTCAATGGCCTGCCGTTCGGGGTCGGAGTCCGACTCCACAAGGTTCATGAATACGCCGGAAACCTTTGCCAGCAATGCGCCGGCATTGTCCAAAGCTACAATGGTATTTTCAAACGTCGGCGCTTCGGGGTTGTTCACTATCCGGCTGATGTCGGCCTGTTGCTGCTTCAACGCTTCCTCGTAGGCGGGGAGGAAATGGTTGTTTTGAATTCGGTCAAAAGGCGGCACGCCGTAGGGCGTTTGCCACTCCTCGAAAAACGGATTGCTCTCCGTACATGCGGTTAAAATTCCTGCCATAATGAAGGCGATTAAGGTTAATGTTTTCATATTATATAAAATTATGTTATGTAATGGAGGGTAACCTTTCCGGGACTTCTAAGGGGGCTTATTGCGCTACCAGCAGCTCCATGATCTTAACGGAAGCCAGCGCCACCGGCGTGCCGGGGCCAAAGATAGCGGCTGCGCCGGCTTTGTACAGGGCGTCGTAATCCTGTGCGGGAATGACGCCGCCCACTACCACTAAAATGTCTTCGCGGCCGAGCTTTTTCAGTTCTTCCACTATCTGGGGCACTAAGGTTTTGTGCCCGGCGGCAAGCGAGGATACGCCCACAATGTGTACGTCGTTTTCTACGGCTTGCTTTGCCGCTTCGGCAGGCGTTTGAAACAGCGGCCCCATGTCCACGTCAAAGCCCACGTCGGCATATCCGGTGGCAACTACTTTGGCGCCGCGGTCGTGCCCGTCCTGTCCGAGTTTCGCAATCATGATGCGCGGCTGGCGGCCTTCTTTTTTTGCAAATTCCGTTACTAACTTCTTTGCCTTTTCGAAATCGCTGTTATTACGCGCTTCCGAAGCGTATACCCCGGTGTTCATACGTATTACTGCTTTATAACGTCCTACAATTTTTTCGCAAGCGTCGGAAATTTCGCCGAGTGAAGCGCGCAGTTTCGCCGCCTCTACCGCCAGCTCCAGGAGATTGCCCGATTTGGTTTCCACCGCTTTGGTGATAGCGTTCAATGCCGCCTGTACTTTCGTTTCGTCGCGTGTGGCGCGGAGTTTCGTAAGGCGTTCGATTTGCGATTGCCGTACTTTTGTGTTGTCCACGTCCAAAATATCAATCGGGTCTTCCTTTTCCAGCCGGTATTTGTTCAGCCCGACAATGGCGTCGGCGTTCGAGTCTATGCGCGCCTGCTTGCGTGCCGCGGCTTCTTCGATACGCAGTTTCGGGATGCCTGTTTCAATGGCTTTCGCCATGCCGCCCAGTTTTTCCACTTCCTGGATGTGCTCCCAGGCGCGGTGGGCAATGTCGTTCGTCAGTTTTTCCACGTAGTACGAGCCAGCCCACGGGTCAAGCGATTTGGTGATATAGGTTTCTTCCTGTATATAAATTTGCGTATTGCGGGCAATGCGCGCCGAGAAGTCGGTCGGCAGCGCAATGGCTTCGTCCAGCGCGTTGGTGTGGAGCGACTGGGTATGCCCCAGCGCGGCAGCCATCGCCTCGATACAGGTACGCGCCACGTTGTTGAACGGATCCTGTTCGGTCAGGCTCCAGCCCGATGTTTGCGAGTGGGTACGCAACGATAGTGATTTCTGGTTTTTCGGGTCGAAGGTTTTTACCAGTTTTGCCCACAGCATGCGGGCGGCGCGCATTTTGGCTATTTCCATGAAATGATTCATCCCGATAGCCCAGAAGAAGGAGAGGCGCGGCGCAAAGTCATCTACGCTCATGCCCGCGCGGATACCTGTACGGAGGTATTCCAAACCGTCGGCAAGGGTATAGGCCATTTCAATGTCGCACGTGGCGCCGGCTTCCTGCATGTGGTAACCGGAAATGGAAATGGAGTTGAATTTGGGCATATTCCTCGCGGTGTACGCAAAAATATCGCCGATAATGCGCATTGAAAATTCGGGCGGGTAGATATAGGTGTTGCGCACCATAAATTCCTTGAGGATGTCATTCTGTATGGTGCCGCTCAATTCTTCGAGCGATGCGCCCTGTTCGAGCCCCGCAACGATGTAAAACGCCAGTACCGGCAATACCGCGCCGTTCATGGTCATGGAAACGGACATTTTATTCAGCGGAATCTGGTCAAACAGCACTTTCATGTCTTCGACGCTGCAAATGCTTACGCCGGCTTTTCCCACGTCGCCCACCACGCGTGGGTGGTCGGCGTCGTAGCCGCGGTGGGTAGCGAGGTCAAACGCCACCGAGAGCCCTTTCTGCCCTGCCGCCAGGTTCCGGCGGTAGAAGGCATTCGATTCTTCGGCGGTGGAAAATCCCGCGTACTGGCGAATCGTCCAGGGGCTCATCACGTACATGGTGCTGTAAGGCCCGCGCAGGAAGGGCGGGAGGCCTGCCGCATAATTCAAGTGTTCCAACCCTTCGAGGTCGGCTGCACTGTAAGTGTTTTTTACTTCTATTTGCTCGGGCGTGTTCCACACCTGAGGTTTCGGCTCAGCGCCTTTTGCAGCGGCAAATGTTAAGTCTGTAAATATTGGTCTCATTGCTTTATTTATATTCGTTATATTCAATTTTACTTTATCCCCAGCTCCCTTTGGTATTCCTTCAGCGTTTCGAGCACATTGCTCTTTACGTTGATGAACTTTTTAATGCCTTGCGCTTCCAGTTCGGGGCGGCAGGCGGGGTCGCCGGCGACTACCAAGATAGCCTTGTCGCCGATTTGCCGGGCGATTTGCGGAACGGCTTCGGCATAGTCGTCGTCGGCAGCGCAGGCCACTACGATTTGCGCTTGGGCGGCCAGCGCGGCTTTCGCGCCTTCTTCTATGGTCTCAAAACGGGTGTTGTCCGTTATCCTGAAACCGGCGCACGCAAAGAAATTGCCGGCGAACTGCGCGCGGGCGCGGCACATGGCCAAATTACCGAACGTAAGCATAAACACCTGCGGTTGCTTGCCGCTCTTGTCGGTGGCGTAGCGCAAGGCTTCAAAGGCCTGTGCGCCGCGATATTCTTCCAGCGGCTCGGCGATTTTTTGCGCAGCCGCCACGCAGGCTTTCGGCGCACGCGTAACCGTTTCGAGCGTTACGTCGCTGCCGGCCGTTTCGGAAAAGTTCGGATACTGGTTGACGCCTAACAAAATCTGCCGGCGCGTGGCGATATTGGCGTCGCGTTTTTGCGCCGACGCCTTGATTTGTTCCTGTATAAATCCCGCCTTAAACGCCGCAAGGTACCCGCCCTTTTCTTCCACCTGCTTGAAGAGCTTCCACGCTTCCGCAGCAATGGCGTCCGTCAGCGTTTCGATATAATACGAACCGGAGGCGGGGTCTACCACGCGGTCGAAGTAGGATTCTTCCTTCAAAATAATTTGCGTATTGCGGGCGATGCGGTTCGAAAATACCGACGGCTTGCGGATGGGCTTGTCGAACGGCAACACCTCAAGGCTGTCCACGCCGGCGAGCGTGGCGCTCATGGCTTCGGTCGTGGCGCGCAGCATATTTACATTGGGGTCGTACACGGCTTGATTCCATCCCGACGTTACGGCATGGATTTTCATTGCCGCCGAAGTATCTTCTTTCTCGCCGTAAGCCTTCGTGATGTTAGCCCACAGCACGCGCGCGGCGCGGAATTTCGCCATTTCCATAAAATAGCTTGCGCCAACGGCAAAGGTAAATTTTATTTTTTGCGCCGCATCGCCGGCGCTGATTCCCGCCTCAGCCAGGCGGTGCAGGTATTCGCTGCCCATCGCCAAACCGAAGGCCAGCTCCTGTACAATCGTTGAGCCGGCATTGTGGAACACCGAGGCGCCTGCGCCTACCGTACGGAAATGCGGCAAACTTTTTGCGTCTTCCACCATCTGTTTCAACTGTTCAAAAGCGCTTTGTTCGCCGCTGCAAAAAGCGCCGTGCAGCGTCAGGCGGTGCAGCGGGTCGAAATCAATGGAGCCGCGCGTGTCGCCCTTCGCTTTTTTCAGGAACAAGCCCAGCAACTCCACACTGGCGCAGCAGGCGCCTTTGAAATTGATTTCGGCGGCCGACACATCAATGTCATTTAACAAGGCGTCCAGTTTCCCGGCGGAGAGCCCTTCCTTTTTCAGGCGGAAGCCAATGGAATCAACGCCCTTGTTCAACGCGTCCAATGCGTCGCGGTTGGCGGCGCCCACGTCTTCGCGCGCGTCGAAATCCTGGCGGATAAGCCAGCCGTTACCGGTTTTTGCGCTGTGCGCCTTCCTTACATTTTCCAGCTCTTCGGCGCGGTAGTAGGGGCGAACGTTGATGCCTTCCGGCGTTTTCCATATCAACTTTTTGTCATAATCCGCGCCTTTCAGGTCTTTTTGAATCACCGCCTCCCACTGCGCTGTGGGCACCGGTGGAAATTCCGAGAATAATTTTTCTGCCATAGTATATATATATTATATTTTTTTACAAATTGTTTGCAAAGTTATAAAATAAATCGGTAAGACTTATTATTTTTCATGAAAAATTGATAATTTCGTTTACTTTTTTACAAATATAAAAATCACAAAAGTAAAGATTAAAAAAGTTTCATAAAGTTTTGCCTATTAAATTAAATTATCATACATTTGTAGGGTATTTATTTTATCAACCATGAATCATCATTTAACATTGGGCACAAGGGAATTTACCCGGAATATGGGAAAATGGCTCGACAAATCATCGAGCGACAAAGTCGGCATTATTATAACCCGCCAAAAGGGGGAAGATGTAATAGTGCTTCCGATGAGCGAATATAATAGCTTGGCGGAAACCGCTTACTTGCTGAAAAGCCCGGCGAATGCCGAACATTTATTTCGCGGTATGGAAGCAGTACGTAACACAACTTCAAATGGCGGTAATGCGGTTACTGATTTTAACGGGCTATGGAAATAGTACACCGTACTAAACAACAAAATATACGTTATATCCTGCCGGTATCATTATAAAAATTAAAAAGAAAAACGGTAGTGTTGCCGGTTAGAACTTTTACAGGCCTCCTACCTCCTACATAAAAAAACCGCCGGCATGTTTCCATACCGGCGGTTTTCATTAGTTACCTCCCCCCGACCCCCTCCGAAGGAGGGGGAGTTGGCTCCCTCCCCTTCGGGGAGGGCTGGGGAGGGGTGTTACGGTATCGCCACAT
>JAITSM010000096.1 GCA_031287815.1 Prevotellaceae bacterium | reverse complement strand
TTCATACTTCATACTTCATACTTCATACTTCATAATTCATAATTCATACTTAGTTTTTCCCATAGGCTTCCACGGCTTTTTTGACGGAGCCGTGCAAGAGGAGGAGGCGTTGCGCCTGTTCGTAATCCAGTTTCAGCTCGTCCATGACCATGCGGGTGCCGCGATCTACCAGCTTGGCGTTGGTGAGCTGCATATTGACCATGCGGTTGCCCTTGACCCGGCCGAGTTTAATCATGGTGGCGGTGGTAATCATATTCAGGATCATTTTCTGGCCGGTGCCGGACTTCATGCGGGAACTGCCGGTAACGTATTCCGGGCCGACAATCATCTCGATGGCAATGTCGGCTTCCTGGGCAATGGGGGATGCGGGGTTGCTGGAAATGGAGGCCGTGAGTACCCCGTGTTGCCGGGCTTCCCGGAGTGCGCCTACGACGTAGGGCGTCGTCCCGGAGGCGGCAATGCCTATCAGGGTGTCTTTTTCGTTGATGTGGTATGCCTGTAAATCGTTCCAGCCGGCAGCCATATTGTCTTCCGCCTTTTCCACCGGGTTGCGGAGGGCATGGTCGCCGCCGGCAATCAAGCCAATGACCAAGGTGTTGGGCATCCCGAAAGTGGGCGGTATCTCCGACGCGTCGAGCACCCCCAAACGCCCGCTGGTGCCGGCGCCGACATAAAAAATACGCCCGCCCTGCTCCATGCGCGGCACTATCCGGGTTACTAATTTTTCTATTTCCGGGAGGGCTTTTTCTATCGCCAGCGCCACTTTTTTGTCTTCGGCGTTAATGCCGGAGAGTATTTCGGCAATGGATTTCTTTTCCAGGTGGTCGTAGAGGGAGGGTTGCTCGGTGATTTTCACCCCTCCCCCGCCCTCCCCTTCGGGGAGGTTCGTGTAGTAGTTAATCAGCCCTTCCATCGGGGACCGGGTAATATCTCCAAGCGTGATGCCCAATCCGGCAGCCGTTTTCTGCAAGGCCTCGCGGTAATACCACGCTACGGAACCGGTCAGGTGTACGGGGTAGCGCCGGTAGTCGTACTGCATTACATTCCTTTTGAAGAACAGGGTGAAGGCGCCGGACACCAGTTCGTAGACCGACGCATCGTCGATGTGCTGCAACAGGAAGGGCGAAAGGCTTGCCAGGAAACGGTTGGCAAGCGGTTGTTTGTATACCCGTTCGAGGATGAGTTGCGGCGTGAGGCTAAACTGGCTCAGGAATTTTTCCTTCAGTCCTCCGGTGAGCTGGTTTTTCAGGCAGGCGCCCACCAGCAGGCGTCCCAGCACTGCGCCGCTGCCTTCGTCGCCCAAGACGTAGCCGAGCGGCGATACGTTTTCCCTGATTTCATTCCCATCGTAGAAGCAGGAGTTGGAGCCGGTGCCGAGGATGCAGGCAATGCCGGCGTTTTTCCCGCATAGCCCCCTGGCGGCGGCGAGCAAGTCGCTGCCTACTTCAACAGTGGCGGCCTTGATGTGTGTCCGGATTGCCTGTGCGACGATTTCGTTTTTTTCGGGAAATGCACAGCCCGCCCCATAGAAATAGACTGCTTCGATGGGGTAGCTACCGGTTTCGGGCAGCAAGGCAAGGGCGATTTCTTCGCTTATTTCTTCCTGCGTACGAAAGAACGGGTTCGCGCCTTTCGTGAAAACCTGTTTGACTAATTGTCCGCGATCCACCAGGCACCAGTCCGTTTTGGTGGAACCGCCATCTGCTAATAGTATCATACCTTGATATAGATTTGTTTTTTGTATAAAATATTTCCTACCGTCCAATTCACCCCCACAAAGAGGAGGGCGAACGCCAAAGAGCCGGGATAGTCGCCCAGCAAGGGTTGCAGGACTATCTGGTACATAAATCCGGTAACGCTGACGGGGTGGCCGTCGTAGGGGAATACGATATTCCCGAGAAGAATCGCCAGGACGGTGGCCTGCGTGTAAATGAAGAGGGGGTTGACGCCGAAGGATTCGAAAAATACGCCCCAGCGTTTATAGCCTTTTTCATCGACAATCCAAATGAGCAATGCCAGCAGGGTGGCGGCGAGCCCGCAGGTAAGCAGTACAAACGTGGGGCTCCATATCTTTTTGTTCACCGGGCAGCCGTAGGCCAGCAGGAAGCCGGCAAACGTCAGGCAGGCGCCGGTAATAAACAGTTTTAACATCTTTTCGCGGTTGTCTTTGGCTACAGCCAGCGCTTTCCCACAGCAAAAGCCAATGAGGACATGGCAAATCGCCGGGATCGTGCTGGCCAGGCCTTCGGGGTCGAGCTTCACGCCGGCGTCGGTATAGAGGTGCGACGCCCCCAGAACGGCGCGGTCGATGACCGAAAGGATATTCGTTTCGCTTAACTCAAAGCCGTTGCCCAGCGCAAGGAGCAAGAAATAGCCCGCCAATACGGCGCCTATAATATAAGGTATAAATTTATGTTTTACGGTTACCGCCACCAGCGCCGCAAAGCCGTAGGACAAGGCCAGGCGCTGCATCACGCCCATAATCCGCAGGCCTTCCACGTTGGTTACCGCCCGGAGGAGGCGGTTAAAGAACCCCAGCTCTTCTTCCGACAGTTGCCGGAACGTGCGCAGGGAGCGCGAAAACCATACCACCGCCAGGCCTATCAGGAAAATGATCACCGTGCGTTTAAGGATTTTCATAAATGTCTGCTTCGCCGGTGCGAAATCGAACTTCCGCAACGAAAGGTACATGGAAACGCCCATGATAAACATGAAAAACGGGAAAACCAAATCGGTGGGCGTCAATCCGTGCCATGACGCATGGCGCAGGGGCGCATACACCGCGCCCCACGAGCCCGGATTATTGACCAGTATCATCCCGGCAATGGTGAGGCCGCGCAAGATGTCCAGTGATTTTAATCGATTAGTCATTTTTAATGGAGAATTGAAAATGGAGAATGTCTTTTTAGTTGAAAGTTGAAAGTTTCTCTTTTGTCTAAAGTCTATTATCTAAAAGAAAGCTGCAATTTTTATGTTTTAAAGTTTTGAAGGCACAAAGATAGTTTTTTAAATTGAAAGTGGAAAGTATCCCGATTGGCTATTTAATTATTTACATTTTTTGTACATTTGTAAAAAAACGACCAACTAATGGCCTTATGCGTGGAGCATGCTTTTGATATTTTATTGACCATAGATAAAAATATGGCGCATCAACAAAATCTTGAAAAATATCCTTTAACTATAGTTGTCCTGAATTCTTTTACAAGTAGAGTAGAAGAACTTGTATCCTTTATCCCCGCTTTTATGAAACAGGTATCCGGTTTTAAAAAGCACAAAGCATACATCATAGAAAAATAATTTCCAAAAGAAGTGATATCTATTGACTGTCTACTGCTACTGCCCACTGCCTACTGAACTCTGGCGCCAGCCCATTCTCCATTATCCACTGCCTTTTGGAAGGCTGCAAAGATTTTCGGGAAGATGCGGAGTTTTTTTGTTTTCTTGCCGCCGGGCAGGGCTTTGTGAGAAGGCAGGAAAATCACGGACAGTTCCCGTTGCGTATCTTTCCAGCAGAGTGCGCCGGCGTCGAAACGAAGGTGGCGGAGGCTCTTGAAGTAGTTGCCATGATTACGCGCATACGCTCCGGCGACAAGCGCCACCAGGCTGTCGCTGAAACAGCGTCCCCCGCCGTAGCCCGCGAAGCCGGGCAACGTATCGGATGCCCGTGCCCCGAAAGATTTATTGTAAAACACCTGCCCCTTGTAGATAGCCAGCACCTGCGCTCCGGGAGCGAGTGGAGAATGGGCTGGCGCCTCTACCGTTTTCATCACTAATGAATCTATTACCGACAACCGCGCGCCGGAAATACCGATTTCTTCGGGCAGCACATAATGCAAACGCGTTTTAATGGAGAATGGAGAATGAGGTATGAAGTAGGAAGTAGGAAGTAGGAAGTAGGAGGTATCTGATGACTGCCTACTGCCTACTGAAAACTGCCCACTGAACTCCGGCGCCAGCCCATTCTCCATTCCCCACTCTCCACTCTCCATTGATACCGGCAGTCTGCCCTGCGCCGCCACGCCGCCGAAGAGCAACTGCGCCGAGCGTTCCTGCGCCTGCGGCGAATTGGAATAGGACACCACCAGCGCCGCAAGGTTTTGCGTATCCCCGAATTTCTTTATTCCATAAGGCGTCCCGAAGAAATCAAGAATCACTTTTTTGTGGGAAGCAAGCCCGGCAATAAACTCCGCCGTCAGGCTGTCCACGCCGAAATTGAATTGCGGCCGCGCGTCGGTATCATGGTATCCGGCAATAACCAGGTTGTAGGGCGACAGCTGTTCCCCCAGCGCCAGCAACGTATCCGCCCCCGCGCCGGGCTCTATAGAAAAAGTATCCACTGCCGCATAATAGCGCAGCTGTTGCTTAAAAAACGAGCCGTCCCCCTTCCCTATTTCCACACAGGCAATTTTCAACGTATCCAGGCGGCGCAGGGGAAGCAGGGTGTCGCGGTTTTGAAGCAGGGTCAAGGCTTTTTCCACCAGCCGGTAATTCAGCGCCTGGTAGGCGGCGCTGTTCAAATCGTCCGCCAGCCCGGCTTCGAGCACCGGGCGGTAATCGTTCAATCCCGCGCGGTACTTTGCCGCCAGTATCTTCCGGCATTTTGTTTCTACTTTATACATGGACACTTTTCCTTCCGCCACCGCCTCTTCTATCACATCAATCGCTTTGGAAACGCTTTCCGGCATCAGCAAAATGTCGTTGCCCGCCAACAGGGCGAACAGCGCAATCGTATCCTGATGGGTCACATTGGTAACCCCTTTCATGTTAAGGGCGTCGGTAATCACCAGCCCGCCGAACTCCAGCTCGTCCCTCAGCAGGCGGCTGACCACCATTGGCGAGAGGGTCGAAGGGCGGGGCAGCGTATCATAGGCGGGGATTTGCAAATGCGCCACCATCACAGCATCCACGCCATTTTGCATAAGGTGTTTGAACGGAAAAAGCTCCAGCGAATCCATCCTTCCCGTCGAATGCAGGATGGTGGGCAACGCCTCATGCGAATCCTGGTTGGTGTCGCCATGTCCCGGGAAATGCTTGGCGCAGGCCAGCACGCCCCTGTTCTGCATCCCGCGCATGTAGGCTATGCTCTTTTCCGCCACAT
>JAITSM010000039.1 GCA_031287815.1 Prevotellaceae bacterium | reverse complement strand
CAAGCAGCCGTGTTTAAGGTGATAATTGAACAAATAATCACTTGCACCGTGCGCAGTGAAGACAATATGACGCTTGCGCGATATGTGCTTACTGAATGGTATCAGCGCAATGCCGGGCGTTTCGTTTTTCTACCGAAGCGGCTGCGGTTCACATTCACCCCGGCGCAGACGTATGCGCTTAACATGTTGTTACAGATAAACGAATTTGATTGTGATGCGGCCAGGCTGGCCCGCGGCATCGTTGGATTAATAGGCCCGAAAATATGAATAGTGATAAAATAATACTGGATTTGTGCGGCGGTACCGGAGCGTGGAGTAAGCCATACCGCGACGCTGGCTATGAAGTACACTTGCTTACTTTGCCAGAATATAATGTTGTAGAAATAGGATATAGCGAGAAGGATTTATATATATGTCCCAAGAGTAGCCATTATTTTACTATTCCATTCCGCGCGATTTATGGCATCCTTGCTGCGCCGCCTTGTACGGAGTTTAGCCTCGCAAAAGGAAGCCTTCCGCGCGATTTTAAAGCCGCCATGCAGGTGGTACGGGCATGTATGGAGGTCATCTGGCACTGCCGCACTTTCGGAAAAATAAAGTTTTGGGCAATGGAAAATCCGCGCGGCTTCCTGCGGCAGTTCATGGGCAAACCTGCGTTTGTTTTTGAACAATGGCAGTATGGAACGAACACGGTGAAAGCAACGGACATTTGGGGCTATTTCAATACCCCGAATCCGACTGTAAAAACAAGACCCGACAACATAACAACATGTATTAGGCATCGTAGTAATGGGCGGGACTGGACAAAGCCTGTAATTCCAAACGAATATAAACAATTGGACTTAGATAGAGCCGCCGCCCGTGCCATCACGCCGGCGGGTTTCGCGCAAGCGTTTTTTAAAGCGAATAAATAATAATGAAACGTATCTACATATCCGGTGCGGTGTCAGACATTGACTACAACGAGGCACAAGCGCGTTTTAACGCCGCACAAGCCATGTTGGAGGCACGTGGCAGGTGTAAGGTAATAAACCCGTTAAAAGTAGTTAAATGGAGTTTTGATAGCTTTGGAACACGTGTTTTAAGTGATGAGTGTTTTTTACGCATCATACACAGGGAAACCGGACATCGACGAGAAGTACATCCTAATGAGTTTTGGCGCGAGTGTATGGGTGTATGCTTACACGAGCTACTAAAATGTGACGCCATTTACATGTTGAACAACTGGAGACAAAGCAAGGGCGCACGGATAGAACTTGCCGTAGCAGTGGAACTCGGAATGGAAATATTAATACAGGGGGTGATATAAATGATAGATTTAAAAAATAACCGCAAAAACCAGTTGAAAAAGATTGTTGAAGTACAGAACATCACACTGGAGCACACGGGGCGTGGTATTTCTCAGGCATGGGTGTATGATAATGTAATTTACCCGCGTTTCTTTATTTCTCCCAGGACGTATTACAGGTGGCTGAGTGAGCCGGCCAAGCGGGAACTTGCCGAATTGGAAGCAAAAGAAGCGGGATAATTTCCGCTTTTTTATTTATCTTTGTAAAAACTTTGAAATTATGGCATTAATTACATGCTCCGAATGTGGAAAAAAAATCAGCGACCAAGCTGCCAGTTGTCCTAATTGCGGCAATCCCATTAATGTAAAGGGTGAAGAATATCTTTGCTGCCCGAAGTGTAAATCAAAAGAAATACATAGCCAACACGCGGGATTTAGTGGTGGAAAAGCCTTAACTGGGGCATTACTAACCGGCGGTATAGGTATTCTTGCTGGAACTATCGGCAATAAAGATGTACAAATAACATGCTTAAAATGCGGGCATAAATTTAAAGCGGGGGATGCTTTGATTATCGGCAATGATGAATTTAACAGAGCGATTGATGCTGAACTGTCGAAGATAATAACCGAAAACGGAAAGATACAAGCGGTGACATTTTATAAAGATAAAACGAATTGCGATTTACTATCAGCTTTCAAATATGTAGAGGGTTTTATTACTAAAAATAATTTAACCCTACCGGCAAAAAAGGGCGGTTGTGCAGGCGTGTTGCTTGTTTTAATTGCTTCTGCTTCGACTGTAATAGGAAGTTTACTTATCTAATTATTCGATTCCATTACTAATACCGGTGGCGCCTTTTTCGGGAGTGGTTGCGATTGTGGTTGTTCGTCCCACATGGAGGTCATGGCCTCCCACCTTTGCAGTACTTTATAGAAGCCGTCGGGTTGTTTCTCGACGGTTTCGCTTTTCAAAGTCGTTGCCTGCACGTGTTCGGTTTCCATAGCCATAATGGCTGCCCGAATTTCAGCGATTAGCTGGAAGTTATTTTTCAAATCATCCAGCGCCGGGCTCACCGGCTTGGCTGCGCTGGCGTGGTAGGGCTTAATCCAAATTTCGATAAAAAATGCCACTTCGGCGATGCCGTTATCCCCACCAAGCGGGTTTAACGGCGTTTGCTCGTCGATGCCAATATAGGCCGCCGGGTAGATATTAATGTGTTCTTCCACGCGCGGGGCGATGTCTATCCATTTCAGCGCTTCAACCGCTTTTAGCGCATCAGCAATTTCGGAATAAATGTGTATCATATTGTCAGGAATTAAGAGCCAGCAATGGTGTTTAACTGTTTGCCGACTTTGGTGTTTATTTTCTTTGTCAATTCGGCGGATTTGCCGATATATTGGCGTTTCGGCATCTTAAACCCTTTCCCGCGTCCGGCGCGCCCGCCCTCGTTGTGGACTTTTGCGTACACTTTGTCGGATTTGATAACGACTTTCCGGCCCTCGCGCCCCCATTTTATGCTTTCGCCAAGGTCGGCTGTTTTCCCGGTCAGGATGGGCCGTGTGGCGTCGGCAGCTTTGGGGTTTCGTGGGTTTATCCGGCGTTTTACCTCTTTCCATTTCTTTAAATTCCGGTCGGTAAAGCCCTCGTCCCGGAAGGATTTTTTATAGTGGCTAACCGCTTCATTCCCTACTGTTTCAAATACACCGCTATTCAGGTAGTGTTGTATTTTTTTACATTTTTCAATTAAATTTTGCATTGTTGTAAAAAATTTATATATTTGCAGCGGTGACATCTACGGATGGCACCCCCTAAGAAAGGCCGTTAAGTTTACTTGGCGGCCTTTCTCCCATTAAAATAGCCTTTAATTACTTTTGAAATGCCCTGCCTGCTCTGCAAGTCGGCACGTGTAAATCGCAGTATATGGCCGTCGCTAAGCAAAAATTCTACAATTTTTACTGATTTTCTTCGTCCCTTATTTGTTACGAAAGAGGCGACTAATCCTTTGTACACCTGTGTAAGGTTATGGTTGTTGTTCATTTCAAAAATAAAACGCTCTTTTTTCCGCAATTCGTTTTGAATACTGTTTTTTATATTGGCGCCTGTCGGTACTTTCATTTCCCATTGCTCGCCGAGCGCATGACGGAAACAATCATAATTTACAGCGCCCGGCTTATTGATAACGCCCAGCAGCGTGATATCTGCCTTGTCAATGCCGGCCAGCCTTTTTGCGAATGCTAAATTTGCCTTTAGCTCATTGGCGTTGTGTCCTTTCGATATATGTACCAAAAATCCGCCGCCGCCCTCTACGGTAGTGAATGAGTTGTTTTTTTCGAGTTCTTTGGCGGCTTTCTCTTCAGCCTTTGTCAGTCCTTTGTAATAGGGGTGTTTTTCTGTAAATATTTTCCCTGTTTCCCCCGGATTGCCCTCAAGTCCGGGGGCGGACATCACCGCTTCCGGCACTTCGCCGTTTTCAGCAGGGTCGTCGGTGGGTTCAACGCCGCATTTACAGTTCCACAGGGTACCGGGGCCGTTGTTCCAAATTGGGCTGTCACGCGTGAACACCCGGTTGTAGAATGGCACGTGCGCCTCCCGGCGGTGTGCGGAACGGCTGGGCAGCCACCGCATGTTGTTATACAACTCCGAGCCTTCCGTATCGCACCATATCGAAGCGATGCGGGCACGGCGCACGGCTGTGTCATACTCGGT
>JAITSM010000244.1 GCA_031287815.1 Prevotellaceae bacterium | reverse complement strand
AGAACAATCGCTGCAACGCACACAGCTGTTGCGGCCGGACTTACTGAATGGAGAAGGGAGAATGGAGAATAGAGAATGCCCTTCGGGCGATGAAAGGGATGAAGGGGATGAATGCCCTTGGGGCGATGAAGGGGATGAAGGGGATGAAGGGGATGAAGGAGATGAAAGTTAAAAGTTAAAAGTTAAAAGTTAAAAGTTAGCTGGCGCCAGCAACTTTTAGTTTTTAGTTTTTAGTTTTTAGTTTTTAACTTTTAACTTTCCCCCTTCACCATCCCACACGTGGGGCACCCCCACTAATGCACGTGGGGCATCCCCACTAATGCACGTGGGGCACCCCCACTAATGCACGTGGGGCACCCCCTTTAACGCATAAGGGGCATCCCCTTTAACGCATAAGGGGCATCCCCTTTAACGCATAAGGGGCACCCCCTTTAACGCATAAGGGGCACCCCCTTTAACGCATAAGAGGCGTCCCCTTTTTTAATAGAGAATGGAGAATTAGTGGTTAGTTAGCTGGCGCCAGCAACTTTTAACTTTTAGTTTTTAACTTTTAACCTTAAACCTTAAACTACAAAAACAATGACAAAGCAACCAAAAATTTTCGTCCTCGACACAAACGTTGTCCTGCACGACTGTCAAAGCATCTACAACTTTCAGGAAAATGACATAATTCTTCCGATTGTGGTACTGGAAGAGTTGGACAAATTCAAGAAAGGTAACGAAGCGGTCAATTACAACGCCCGCGAATTTGCGCGCGAGCTGGATAAACTGGCCGGCGACAAACTGTTTAATGGCGGCATCCCGCTCGGCAAAGGGCTTGGGAAATTGCGCGTCGTACTGGGGCAACGGTTCACCGACACGATGGCGGAATCATTTTATGAAGACACGCCCGACCATCGCATCCTCGCAACGGCGGCACAGGTGCGCGAAACCAATCCCGGACGTACCGTCGTGCTGGTTACCAAAGATATTAACCTGCGCCTGAAAGCAAAGTCGCTGGGCATAGATGCACAGGATTATTTGACGGACAAAGTCGCAAATCCCGATGTGCTGAGCCGCGAAGTACAAACCGTCGATGCCCTCTCCGATGAGCAAATCGCCCGGATATACCAAAACGAACAGGGGCTCCCGCTCAAAGAAGCGCCGGGCATAAAGCCCTACGCCAATGAATACCTTATCCTGAAAGGCGCGACCTCCTTCGCATTGGGTATATACGACCACAGCGCCCGCAGCATTAAGCGGGTGGATAAACAGCGCACTTACGGCATCGAGCCGCGCAATTCGGAACAGACATTTGCTATCGATGCGTTGATGCGCCCCGAGATTCCGCTGGTGGCGCTCACCGGCATTGCCGGTACCGGGAAGACTTTACTGGCTTTGGCCGCCGCGCTGGCGCAGGAAGCCAACTTTGAACAGATACTGCTGGCGCGCCCGGTCATTCCTTTGCAAAACCAGGAAATCGGCTTCCTGCCGGGTGATGTGGATGAAAAAATAGGCCCTTACATGCTGCCGCTATTCGATAATTTGGGATTTATAAAAAGCCGTTTCCGTTCGTCGCAAAGGGAATATACGCACATTGAGGAAATGCTGAAAACGCAAAAATTAAAAATTTCCCCGCTGGCCTATATTCGCGGGCGCAGCCTGTCGAACGTTTTCTTTATTGTGGACGAAGCGCAAAACCTCACGCCGCACGAAGTAAAAACCATCATCACCCGCGTCGGAGAAGGCACTAAACTGGTATTCACCGGCGACATCCAGCAAATTGATTCGCCTTACCTGGACATCAGCTCCAACGGCCTCACCTACCTTAGCGACAAAATGACCGGGCAATCGCTTTTTACCCACGTCAACCTGGTGAAAGGCGAACGCAGCCGGCTGGCGGAATTGGCAGGAAACTTATTATAACCCGAGTTAAGAACTAAGAACTAATGGAATTAAATCAATTGACGGCTATTTCTCCTGTGGACGGGCGCTACCGGCCGCAGTTAGCGCTGCTGGCAAACTATTTTTCGGAGTACGCATTGATGCGTTACCGCCTGTTGGTGGAAGTGGAATATTTCATTGCCTTATGCGAATGGCCGCTGCCGCCATTGGAAACATTCGACAAAACAAAGTTTCCGGCATTGCGGGAGATATATGAAAATTTTTCGGAAGCGCAAGCCGCCGAAATCAAAGGCATCGAACGCACCACCAACCACGACGTGAAAGCGGTGGAATATTTTTTGAAGAAACGTTTTTCCGAAATGGGGCTGGACGGCTGTCGCGAATTTATCCACTTCGGGCTGACTTCGCAAGACATTAACAATACGGCGACGCCGAAAAGTTTCCGCGACGCCCTGTCCGCCGTGTATTATCCGCTGCTGGACGGCCTGCTGCGCAAACTGCAAACGCTCGCCGGGGAATGGGACAACGTGCCGATGCTGGCGCGCACGCACGGGCAGCCGGCTTCGCCTACCCGGCTGGGAAAAGAATTAAACGTATTTATCGAACGGCTGGGCAAGCAAAAAGAACTGCTGGAAGCGTTGCCGTTTGCGGCGAAATTCGGCGGCGCCACCGGCAACTTCAACGCCCACCATGCCGCCTTCCCGGCGATTGACTGGAAAAAATTCGCCGACCGTTTTGTGAATGGTACGCTGCAACTGTCGCGCTCGCAGTACACCACGCAGATTGAGCATTACGACTGCTTCGCCGCGCAGCTCGACGCGCTCAAACGCATCAACACGGTGCTGCTCGACCTTGCGCGCGATATGTGGACATACATTTCGATGGATTATTTCAAGCAAAAAATAAAAGAGGGCGAAGTCGGCTCGTCGGCCATGCCGCACAAGGTTAACCCGATTGACTTTGAAAATGCCGAAGGAAATATCGGCGTGGCGAATGCGCTGTTCGAGCACCTGGCGGCCAAGTTGCCGGTGTCGCGCCTGCAACGCGATTTGACGGACAGCACCGTGTTGCGCAATACCGGCGTGCCGGTGGCGCATAGCGTGCTTGCTTTGAAATCGCTGTTGAAGGGGCTGGACAAGTTATTGCTGCACCCCGCCGCTATCGCCGCCGACCTGGAGAACAACTGGGCAGTGGTGGCCGAAGGCATCCAAACAATCCTGCGCCGCGAGCGCTACCCCAACCCCTACGAAGCCCTGAAAGCCCTGACACGCACCAACGGCACCATCAGCAGGGAAAGCATCGCCCGGTTTATCCAGTCGCTCGAAGTAACGGATGCAGTCAAAAAAGAATTGGCGGCATTGACGCCGCAAACCTACACAGGCGTGTAGCGAAACGGCGCCGGCCTATGCGATTTTGGTTTTATAGTCGGCGCCGCTTTTCCCGCGTGCAATATTGGCCAGTTTTCCCGCAAGGATTTTCCGGCGGATGGGCGCCAGCCGTTCGGTAAAAAGAATACCTTCGATATGGTCGTACTCGTGCTGGACAATACGCGCCGGAACGCCGTCCAGCCATTCGTCCCGTTCCCGGAAATTTTCATCAAGGTAACGTACCCGCACCCGCTTGGGGCGCTTCACCTCTTCATGGATGCCGGGAATACTCAAACACCCTTCGTTGAAACCGGACATTTCTTCGCTCCATTCCAGTATTTCGGGATTGATAAAAACGCGCTTGAAACCGTTTGCCGCCGCGTCTTCGTCCTTGAATGCGGAAGCGTCGATAACCGCTAACCGGATCATATGCCCCACCTGCGGAGCCGCCAGCCCCACGCCGCCGGCATTATAAAGCGTGTCCCACATATCGGCAATCAGTTGCCCCAAGCCGGGATAATCTCCGGTTACAGGCGCCGCCTCTTTCTTCAACACGCCGGAGCCATATACATACACTGGAAGAACCATAAAACAGTTTTGAATTTTGAATATTTATTACACAATTTTTTTCCTACAGATGCACACAGATTTTTCAGATTACACAGATTATATAAATACAACTTACGATTCACGGCTTACTTTTAACTTCTCCGCATCCAAATATTCTTGCAGAATAAGCGTGGCGCTAACCCTGTCGACCGTTTCCTTATTCCGCCGTTGCATTTTCTTTACGCCGCCGTCAATCATAGCCCGGAAAGCCAGCTTGGAAGTAAAACGTTCGTCGGACAAAGTCACGGGAATAGCCGGGAAATGTTTGCGCAACTGTTGTAAAAAAGCGTCTACATACTGCGCTACCGTAGCGGGCGTATTGTCCAGGTTTTTCGGATACCCCACGACAAACCGTTCCACCGGCTCTTTTTCCGCATATTGTTTTAAATAGGCAATCACTTTTTCCGCAGCCACCGTATCCAGCGCCGTAGCGAATAAATGCAGCGGGTCGGTTACTGCCAGCCCCACGCGCTTTGTCCCGTAATCAATACCCACAATGCGATTCATGCTGCAAAGATACAAATTTAAGTTGTGAGTCGGAGGTCTTCAGTTGAAAGTTGAAAGTTGAAAATGGGCTGGCGCCTCAAAAGACATTCTCCACGCTCCATTCTCCATTGCGTTTCTCTCATGTGATCCTCCTTTTTTTAAGTTAATATATTCAGTTACCATTGATTGGGGACATCCCCCGCCGCGTTCGGGACATCCCCCGCAGCGTTCGGGACATCCCCCGCTGCGTTCGGGACATCCCCCGCCGCGTTCGGGACATCCCCCGCTGCGTTCGGGACATCCCCCGGCGCGTTCGGGACATCCCCCGGCGTGAGCGGGGGCGCCCTTTTTTTGCCTTTACGGCGGCACAAACTGTTCAAATTTTAATCCCTTTTTTATTTTTCGTTTTCAGGTTTTAAGGTTGCGCGATGAAGACCATCCATGCAGCGGCTAAGCATTGTTTTATTTTAACACTTTATTAGTGGGTTTATTAAATACTTGTTTCTATCGCACACAACGCACGTAGCCGGAATAATAGTGTGTGTTGTCGTTACCGCAGTGTTTTTGGTTGTTAGCGGGGGTATCGGGGAGCTGTTGCAAGCGCCCACCCCAGTGTCCGCGCCCCAGGCAGTCAACGGCTATAAATGATATGTACCAGTCTTGGCACTTGTACCCAGTTACTACATTTCGACTGGTTTCCCCGGTGGCAGCAAAGATTTTGTTCAGGTATGATGGCCAGTCATTAAACGTGGTTAATATTTCTTCCACTGTTGGTAGCCGCCATCCGGGCGGGCATAAGGTGGAATAGGTAGTAGCAAGGGTGTGCCTCCAATATTCTTTTGCGTTAGGGTCCGCGTTGCTGCATTTTTCGTCAACAGCGGCCGAAT
>JAITSM010000161.1 GCA_031287815.1 Prevotellaceae bacterium | reverse complement strand
AATAGGCAGCCTTTATTGCCCTTATACAGGAAGCGATTTATACATGGACGCTACGCATCTTTGCCAGCAACGCACCAGCGGTGCGCAGAATTGGGAAGCGTGGATAAAAGATGTGCGGGATGATATCATTTATCGGATTGTACAAATGCCGACCAATACCTGGTGGATGGCGGAAGATTTAATGTGGGACGGGAAACCGAACCCGACGGCAACAGGTTATACCATTCGTGGCGTTGCCCGCAGTTGTGGCGCTCATTATGGTTGCGGGCGTTTCTATAATTCCACTGCAACCGGTGCCGGCCCTTATGCTGGCGATGCCAGCACCAGACGTGCCAGCGATATCTGTCCGACGGGTTGGGTGCTTCATTCGAGCAACGAATTCTGCCCCTATGCCACGACTACGGAAAACCCCCAACCATACTTAGGTGCGGAAGAATTCGGCGGTCCGGATGTTTACGGTCTCACGCTGTGGCTATGCGCGAATATGGGATGGAGATGCGGTGAGCAACACACCTCTTACGTGTGCGGGTTTAGCGCTGTCCATTGGTACTACCGCTCCGCGAACGTAACTGGAACGCCATGCGCCGATGCATCTAATGCCAATGATGGAGCACGAAATGTTCGTTGCGTACGCGATTAGTAATGTTTTAAATAATTGTTTAATGGGAACAAAATGTTGCTTCCCAAATAATGCTGCTGCGATTTAAAGTTCCTCCCGGCGCAAGCGTATGAAACGGTTGTTGCGCAGCTGCCGCCGGAGGTCAGTAGGCAGTCTTCAGTGGGCAGTAGGCAGTAGCTGGCGCCTTTTAAGAGTTAAAAACTAAAAGTTAAAAGTTACCGGCGCGTTAAAATTGGCATGAAACACCACATGGGTTGCGGTCAGCAGGTGCTCATACGGGAATCTAATAATAGTGGACAGGGGGTTTGGGAGCGTAGCGGTTGTTTTAAATACAGGTTAATACTGTCCACCTGCCGTCCGGACTGCTTTCAGCCTGTCCCGCAAGCGTACTGCCACCCGACGAACGACTTGCGGGATATCCCGCAACCATGTCGTCACCCGACGACACGCTTGCGGGAAATGCTGCACCGGGTATTTTAAACGATGGTTCACAAGCATATTTAATGAAAAAGGGGAAACCGACCGTCAAGTTTACAGTAAACAAAGACAGGAAAGTATTTTGACGGTGGAAGTATCGGTCAACAGTCAACGGCGAACGGTCAACGGAGGGCAGGGGGCAGTTTGCAGTGGGCAGTGGGCAGTAAGCGGCGCCGGCAACCTTAAACTTTAAACCTGAAACCTGAAACTAAAAAGGCGCCAGCTACTGCCCTCCGGAACCCTTCACCCTTCACTTTTCATCTCCCATTGAATTTTTGGAAGTAGTGCAGCCAGCGTACCGGGACTTCGTGGCGGCAGGCGCAGTGGTAGTCTTCCTGCAGGCAGGCGATGTAGCGGTGTACGCCACCGGTTAACGGTATCTGCAACCACCAGTAGCCGGTGATGGCGTCGTGCAAAAATTCTATTGTTTGTCCGTTGTCGCCGGCGTCTACAATGATTTTTTTGATGTGCGCGGTGCCGTTGATGTGCGTCTGGTGGCGTACGGCAATGCCTTCGAGGAGGTGCCATAATACCTGTGCGGCGGTTTGCGCCGTAAGGGAGGCGGGGGTGAGGGTGGGAAGAAAGTTGAAGAGCCGGAAGGTTTGCAGTTTGGGCGCGCGGCCGCTGAAGGCGGCCAGCTGGCAGAGTTCTTCGGCGTACAGGCCGTTGGGCGAGAGCTGGTGTATTTCGGGCGCATCGGCGGCGCGCAGGGCATTGAGGTCAAAGAAGACGTGGTGGGCTTCGCGGAGCAGGGGCTCGGCGGCGGCGGGGCAATCGCGGAAGGCGCCGAGGCGCAGGGTTTCGTAGCCCTGTTGATGCAGCCATTCCATGTCGCCGGTGGCGGTGAAGCAGGACTGGAAGCCGATGACCGAGAAAATATCCAGTTGCGGGTGTTCCAGCGCCGGCCGGTATAAATCCAGCGACCGCATATTTGCCGACGGCGCTACGACGGCGGCGGAAAACGGTTGTTCGTCGGGCTGGAACCGGGCGTTGCCGACAATAATGGCTACCAGGTTGCGTTGCCGGCAGTCGTTTACCAGGCCGGCGACGTCGCTTTTCGTACATTCGACATGCAGCACCGGCGCGGTATGCCGATGTACATACAGGGACAGAAGCGCATCTATCACCGGCTTGTGCGAGCCGGCGCCGATGATGGCGGCCTGCGCTTCGGGGTATTCGGTGCGCAGGTGATGGGCATGGACATAGTGTGTGGTTTGCTGGAACTGCATATTTAATGGAGAATTGAAAATTGAAAATGGAGAATGTCTTTTTAATTATGAATTATGAGTGCTGGCGCCGGAAGTCAGTAGGCAGCTTTCAGTAGGCAGTAGGTAGTTCATACTTCATACTTCATACCTCATACTTATTTCTTACGTTTCACCATTTTCTTTTTAGCGCCTGCCTTGTCTTTTTGCGAGGCGATAATGTCCAGGCTTTCTTTCAGCGTGAGCTGGGCGGGGTCTACGCCTTTCGGGATTTTGTAATTATTGCCGGCATGGGCGATGTAAGGGCCGAAGCGGCCGTTCAGGATTTGTATGTCTTCTTTTTCGAATGTCCTGATGTGTTTTTCGCGGTCTTTTTTGCGTTTTTCTTCTATCAGTTCAATCGCGCGTTCAATGGTTACGGTGTAGGGGCTGTCTTCTTTTTTGAGGGAAACAAATTCCGAGCCGAAGCGGACGTACGGGCCGAAGCGCCCGACGGCCGCCGTTACGTCCTTGCCTTCGTACGAGCCGACGGAGCGGGGGAGTTCAAACAGCTTCAAGGCTTCTTCCAGGGTAATGGTTTCTATCAGTTGTCCTTTTTGCAGGGAGGCGAACTGCTTTTTTTCATCGTCCGCTTCGCCCAGCTGCGCCAGCGGGCCATAGCGGCCAATGCGTACGGAAACGGTTTTGCCGGTTTTCGGGTCTTTCCCTAAAATCCGTTCGGCATTCATCATGCGCGAGGTTTCCAGGGTTTCGGTAACGTTGGTATGGAAAGGCTGGTAGAATTTTCCGATCATTTTACTCCATTGCAATTTCCCTTCGGCGATTTCGTCAAATTCTTCTTCCACGTTCGCGGTGAAACTGTAGTCCATGATATTTTGGAAATATTCCGTCAGGAAGTCGTTTACCAGCATCCCGATGTCGCTGGGGAAGAGTTTCGCTTTTTCGGCGCCGGTAATTTCCGTCAGTATTTTTTTAGCGAGGCGGCCATTTTGCAGCAGCCACTGGATATATTTGCGTTCCACGCCCGACCGGTCTTCTTTCGTTACGTAGCCGCGATTGATGATGGTGGAAATCGTCGGCGCATACGTGGAGGGGCGCCCGATGCCCAGTTCTTCCAGGCGTTTCACCAGGCTTGCTTCGGTGTAGCGCGCGGGGCGTTGCGAGAAGCGCTCGGTAGCCGTAATCTCCAGCGCATTTAACGGCTGGCTGTTTTTCAACGGCGGCAGCAGCCCGCTGTCGGCCTGGTCTTCCGGCTCGTCGTCGTTGGTTTCCATATATACTTTCAAAAAACCGTCGAACAAAATCACTTCGCCGTGCGCCTGGAACGTCTGCGGGGCGGTAGAAACGCCAATGGTTATTTCCGTTTTTTCCAGTTGCGCTTCCGCCATTTGTGAGGCAATAGCGCGTTTCCATATCAGGTCGTAGAGTTTACATTCCTGCGCCGAGCCTTCAATGGCGGCCTGGTTCATGTATGTCGGGCGAATCGCTTCGTGGGCTTCCTGCGCGCCTTTGGTTTTGGTGGCATAGCGGCGGGTTTTGGAATAGTTGTTGCCGAACAACTGTTCAATCGCGCTTTTTGCGCTTTTCAGCGCCATTTCCGAGAGGTTGGTCGAGTCGGTACGCATGTAGGTAATCAGCCCGGCTTCGTAGAGGCGTTGCGCTACGCTCATGGTCTGGCTGACGGAAAAACCGTATTTGCGCGAGGCTTCCTGCTGCAAAGTGGAGGTGGTAAAAGGCGGAGCGGGCATTTTTTTCGACGGCTTTTTCTCAATAGCGTTCACCATGTAGGCGGCGGTTTTGCATTTTTCCAGGAATTGCTGCGCCGTCTGTTCGTCTTTAAATTTTTCGGAAAGTTCCGCTTTGAGTTTAAATTTTTTCCCTTCCGCCGCCGGCTCAAACAGCCCGCTGACCTTGAACGACGGCGTCGCCTGGAAGTTCAGCGCTTCGCGTTCGCGTTCCACAATCAGGCGTACGGCAACGGACTGTACGCGCCCGGCGGATAAGCCTTCCTTCACTTTCCGCCACAGCACCGGCGACACTTCAAAGCCCACCAGCCGGTCGAGCACGCGGCGCGCCTGCTGCGCATTCACCAGGTTCATATCCACCGTGCGCGGGTTTTGGACAGCGTGCAAAATGGCGTCTTTCGTGATTTCGTGGAATACGATGCGCCTGGTTTTCTCCGGGCTTAATTTTAACGTTTCCATTAAATGCCATGCAATCGCTTCCCCTTCGCGGTCTTCATCGGAAGCAAGCCAGACGGTTTTCGCCTCTTTGGCTAACTTTTTCAATTCGGCTACTATTTTTAATTTCTCTTCCGGCACGATGTAGTCGGGTTCAAAATTATTTTTTATGTCAATGCCTAATTGTTGTTTCTTCGACAGGTCGCGAATATGCCCGAAGCTGGATTTTACCAGAAAATCTTTTCCTAAGAATTTTTCAATCGTCTTGGCTTTGGCCGGCGATTCTACGATAACTAAATTTTCCTGCATAGTATGATTTGGTAATTTGTTTGTATGCTATTTTTTTGCAAAGTAAGTGATAAAATAAGGTATATTCCAAATTTTTTATGTTATTTTGTATTCGAAAAGGCCTGAAAAATGCCTTTTTTACCGAAAATAAGGAGTTGATAAGTAATTTTTTATATACAAATTTCAGCATGGCAAAAAAAAATAAATCCAACAAGCCGGGAAAGCATCCCCGGTTACGGAAAATAGTCCGGTGGTTTTGGGGCGTCGTTCTTGCCGGGATAGCGGGCATTATTTTAATCTTTACAATCGTCGGACACGTGGGGCATATCCCTTCCTTTGAAGAGCTGGAGAACCCGAACAGTAACCTGGCGACCGAAATTATTTCGTCCGATGGCGTCGTGCTGGCGACATTCCATATCGAAAATCGCTCTTTTGTGTCGTACGACGAACTGTCCCCGTTCTTGATACACGCGTTGGTGGCTACGGAAGACCAGCGTTTTTACAGCCACGCGGGCATTGACTTTTTCAGCCTCGGGCGGGTGGCCGTGAAGACCCTGCTGTTTCGCGATAAAAGTTCCGGCGGCGGCAGTACCATTTCGCAACAGCTGGCATTGAATTTATTTTCGCAACGCGAACAGAACAAAATAAAACGCGTCTGGCAAAAACTGGAAGAATGGGTTACCGCCGTGAAACTGGAACGAAACTACACCAAAGAAGAAATCATTGCGATGTACTTTAATACCGTATTCTATGGCAGCAACGCCTACGGCATCCGGTCGGCGGCTTCGACGTTCTTCGGCAAGCACCCTTCGCAGCTGACGCTGGAAGAAGCGGCGATGCTGGTGGGCGTGGTCAATGCGCCGACCATGTACAGCCCCGTGCGCAACCCCGAGCGCGCCCTGACGCGCCGCAACCATGTGATTGCGCAAATGGTGAAATGCGGCTACCTCCCGGAAACGGAAGGCGATTCGCTGAAAGGGCTGCCGGTAACCCTGAATTTCCACCCCCAAGACCACCTGTCGGGGCAGGCGCCCTACTTCCGCGACATGCTGCGGCGCATCATGAACATGCAGCAACCTGTGCGCAGCCGCTATGGAAAACGCCTGCTCGATTACAGGAACGACTCCGCCGCATGGGCTACCGACCCGCTGTACGGATGGCTCAACAAAAATTTAAAACCCGACGGCAGCCGCTACGACCTTGACCGCGACGGGCTGAAAATTCATACTACCATCAACTCCCGCATGCAGCGCTACGCCGAAGAAGCCATCACCACCCACTTGCGTTATGACCTCCAGCCTGCCTTCAGCGCCGAATTGAAACGCCGCCGGAACTTTCCCTTCGCCAGCGACCTTGCGCCCGAACGCGGGCGGCAGATTCTCCGGCAAGGGATGCTCTCCAGCGACCGCTACCGCGTGATGAAAGCGGAAGGCGCAAGTGAAAAAGACATCGAAGCCGCTTTCAAAAAACCGGCGCCGATGAAAATATTTTCCTGGCAGCGGGGTGCTATCGATACGGTGATGACGCCGCACGACTCTATTTTATATTATAAATCCCTCCTCCGCGCCGCCTTCATGGCGATAGAGCCGCAAACCGGTTTTGTCCGCGCCTACGTAGGCGGCCCCGATTACCGCTATTTTAAATACGACAATGCGCGCCAGTCGCGCCGGCAGGTAGGCTCCACAATGAAGCCCTTCCTCTATACGCTCGCCATGCAGCAGGGCATGACCCCCTGCGACCGGGTGCTGAATGTATCGCAGACCTTCATTGTCGGCGACAGCACATGGTCGCCCAAAAGCACGGACAAGCCCGAATGGATCGGCCAAATGGTCACCCTCAAATGGGGATTGACCAAAAGCAGTAACAATATTTCGGCCTACCTGATGAAACAATTCGGCCCGCAAGCCCTGATAAATATCGCCCACAAGATGGGCGTCAAAAGCGATTTGCCCTGGGCGCCCTCCCTCTGTTTGGGCTCCTGCGACCTGACGCTCTTCGAGCTGGTGGGCGCCTACAACACCTTTCCCAGCCGGGGCGTCCACATAGAACCTTTTTTCGTCACCCACATTGAAGACAAATCGGGAAACAGGCTCTCGGCCTTCCTGCCCAGGCAAACGGAAGCCCTGAGCGACCGGGCGGCCTACCTTACGGTAAACCTTATGCAGGCCGTAGTCAACGAAGGCACCGCCTACCGCCTGCGCAGCCGCTACGTCCCGCAAGGGCAGTTAGCCGGAAAAACAGGCACCACCAATGACCAGTCCGACGGCTGGTTTGTCGGCTTCATGCCGAAACTCACGGCGGGCGTATGGGTTGGCGCGGAAGACCGCGACGTACACTTCGAAAGCCTCGCGCTGGGCGGCGGAGCCAACATGGCATTGCCGGTATGGGGGCTCTTCATGCAAAAAGTCATTGCCGACGAACACCTGGATATAAAAACCACCGATGAATTTGCCGTACCCCCGGGACTCCCCCTCTCCTTCGCCTGCGACGGCAGCGACGCCGACAGCAGCCACAACGACGGACAGGAAAGCGATAACTTTTTCTAATGGAGAATGGAGAGTTGAGAATGGAGAATTAGCTGGCGCCTTTTTTAATGGAGAATGGAAAATGGGAAATGCCCCGTTAGGGGCAAAATGTTGGTAGAAACAATGATTGTTCCACCATCGTCGTCCCGTCAGGGACGAAATGTGATTGTTTATCATTTCACATTCCGTCCCTCACGGGACGTCGTTGGCTGTCCATTGTCTATGTTCTACCAGTCCATGTTCTGTTGTCTATGTTCTACAAGTCTATGTTCTTTTTTCGCAGCCACAGGGTTGTTTCCAAACACAAACCAATCTTATAAAACAACCCCTCGCTACGATTTATTATCCGCTGCCAATTATTCCGTTTATTTCAGTTTTCGTAAATAACAAAAAATAAACGTGAATTACTTACATCTCGCTAAAGGTCTTCGCTACCCGTTCACATATAAAAATAATTCACGTCCCTTGACGGTTTATTATCCTATGTGAACCCAAAAGTGCGAAGTTTTAGCGAAAGAATAAAAGCCGGCTTGTACCGATTATTTAAAAGAACATCAATAATGCTGCAAATATAAAACAATATTTTTTATCTGCAAATATTTTTTACGTGTTTTTTCCGGCATACTTTCCCCTGAGGGGAAAACCCTCCCTGAGGGTTCCGGCATACTTTCAATACATGCCGGAATGAAAAAAAGGCTATTTTACCGAATAGTTTGCTGGAATTTCAACTTAATTTTGTATCTTTGTCAACCAAAAAAACGATTACGAATTTTATAAAAAACAATAAATTTGCTATTGATTTAACCATATTTTTCGCCTGAAACAATAAAATTATAACCAATTTTCCACTTATACCTCTTGCATTTTTTAATATTTAAACAATAAACTTATGGCAAAAGAAATTAAATTCAGTTTACTTTATCGCGACATGTGGCAATCCTCCGGCAAGTACGTGCCGCGCGTAGACCAGTTAAAACAGATAGCGCCGGTGATTATCGAAACAGGCTGCTTTGCCCGTGTGGAAACCAATGGCGGGGCGTTTGAACAGGTGAACCTCCTGTTCGGCGAAAACCCCAACAAAGCCGTTCGCGAATGGACGGCGCCCTTTAATAAAGCCGGCATCCAGACGCACATGCTGGAACGCGCCCTCAATGCCCTCCGCATGAATCCCGTGCCTGCCGACGTGCGCCGCCTGATGTTTAAGGTGAAAAAAGCGCAGGGCACGAACATTGCACGTTCTTTTTGCGGCCTGAACGACCCGCGCAACCTGCGCCCTTCGATTGAATATGCCAAAGCGGCCGGGATGATTGCACAGGCGGCGATGAGTATCACCTACGGGCAGGTTTTCACGGTAGATTATTATGTAACCCTTGCCGACAGGCTCGTGGAATTCGGCGCCGATGAAATCTGCCTGAAAGATATGGCCGGCATCGGGCGTCCCGCATTTCTGGGAAAGATCGTAAAAACCATTAAGGAACGCCATCCGCAAACGGTTATCCAGTACCACGGGCATTCGGGGCCGGGATTTTCGGTAGCCTCCATGCTGGAAGTGGCGCGCGCCGGCGCGGATTATATTGACGTGGCGATGGAACCGCTGTCGTGGGGCACGTCGCATCCCGACATAATTACTATCCGCGCCATGCTGAAAGATGCGGGCTTCCAGGTGGCCGACCTTAACATGGGCGCCTATATGGAAGCGCGCCGGCTGACGCAAACTTTTATCGACGATTTTCTGGGCTATTTCATTGACCCCTCGAATAAGCAAATGTCGTCGCTGCTGGTGGGCTGCGGCTTGCCGGGCGGCATGATGGGCTCCATGATGTCCGACCTTCGCGGCATGCACAGCGCAATTAACGCCGCGCTCCGCCAGAATAACAAAAAGGAAGTATCGCTGAACGACCTTGTGGTGCAACTGTTCCAGGAAGTCGAATATGTCTGGCCGAAACTGGGCTGCCCGCCGCTGGTAACCCCATTCAGCCAGTACGTAAAAAATGTAGCGTTGATGAACATCCTCTTCATGGCGCAGGGGAAACCGCGATTCTCTACCATTGACAAGGACAGCTGGAATATGATACTCGGGAAAATGGGCAAACTGCCCGGCGAACTCGCACCGGAAATTATAGAACTGGCCAAACAAAACAACCTTGAGTTCTACACCGGCGACCCGCAGGCTCCCTACCCCGATGCGCTGGAAGCATACCGCAAAGAGATGAAAGAAAATAACTGGGAGGCCGGAAAAGACGACGAAGAATTATTTGAGCTGGCGATGCACGACCGGCAATACCGCGATTACAAGTCGGGCATAGCGAAAGAACGTTTCGAAAAAGAACTCGAGCAAGTCCGCGAAAAGGCCGGCGCGCCGGTAGTAGTAATGCGCCCGGTAGTGGAAGTGCCGAAATTTGATGCGGGAAAAATCAGGGAAGTATACCCTGCGGCGCAGCCGGTACAGTCGCCCGCCAAAGGACAAGTCCTCTGGCAATACGATGTAACGGATACCTCCACCGCGCCGGTTATCGGAACGGCTTTCAAAAAAGGGCAGCCGCTGTGCTTCGTACAAACGTACTACGGAATGGAACCCGTCATTGCCCTTGCCGACGGAAAGATTGTGCAAATCGAAACCAACCAGGGCGACAAGGTCGAGAAAAACCAGGTGATAGCGTTTCTTGCGTAGAGGCGCGGCGAAGAGTTGAAAATTGAAAGATGAAAGTTGAAAATTAGCTGGCGCCAGCTAATTTTCAACTTTCATCTTTTAATTCTCCATTAAGGAAGCCCCGAAGGGGCTACATAGCTGCATATTGTTTAAATTATTGATTTGTAAATCTTTTTCTACAATCCCATTTCATTTTAAAACGTTTTATTTTCATTTTAAAACGTTTTATTTTCATTTTAAAACGTTTTATTTTCGTTTTAAAACGTTTTATTTTCGTTTTAAAACGTTTTATTTTCATTTTAAAACGTTTTATTTTCGTTTTAAAACGTTTTATTTTTGTTTTAAAACGTTTTATTTTCGTTTTAAAACGTTTTTTTTTCGTTTTAAAACGTTTTAAACGGAATGTGGGATGGCTGCCTTCCGCCTCAGGGCGGCATAAACTGTTCAAATTTTAATCCCTTTTTATTATTCATCCTATTTTTTCTGTTTAAGGTTTAACTTTTAGTTCTTAACTTTTAACTTGGCAGGGTTGCGCGATTACACCCCTAAAGGTTCCTTGACACCCTACCCCTCCAGCTTATTTTTCCCTTTTTTCATCACTATATATATATAAGGTATATTTTAAAAGTCATGGCGCATCTTGCACGCAACGCAAGGCAGCGCCGGAGGTTTTCGATACGGGGCTGGTGTGCGTGTCAGAGGTCACAATCAGCGCGCCGGCCTCGTCTGGGCCGGTACTGTTGCTCAGCCAAAACCAAGCGGCAGTGCCGATCGCGATGGGGTTCGGGGAGCTGGCACGGGATATGTAGCCGACCGGTTGCCAGTCGTGTGTACCCATCACGCTAGGCATAAGATAATCGCTACCGATTGCGGAGTTATCAATGTAAGTTCGGATGTCGTTCCGCGATGGCACACGCCACGGGGACGGGCACAACACGGTATTCCAGTGCATGGCCATACACCACGAATAATACGCCGCGTTATAACCCGGTACTTCCCGACAGTCAGCGGTAAACGAGCCGGACGCCCCAGCGTCAAAGCTTGTTTTTTGGCAACCGGTAGCGGTTACCGGAGCGGAAATCGTTATCCCATTTTGGGTATAGGTGTCTGCGTTTGCAAACCCCACCGTACCCAGAGTGTAGGTAGACCGGACACAGCCGGTGGCTACCTGTATAATCCCGGTGGCGGAGGCGTCGATACAACCATGCGCGTTGGTGGTGGTAACGGTATAAGGAAACGTACCGATTTGGGTAGGCGTACCGCCAATAGTATAGGTATTCATCGACCATGAACCCGAAACGCCTGGCGGCAATCCGGTAACGGTAGCGCCGGCAGCATTGGTGGTCGCATATTTAATTTCCGTCATTGCTACATTATGACCCACCGCCACCCAATCGCTGGCAGAAATCAACGTAATAGTGGGCGGCGGCATTAGTGAGATAACGGTGGAAACACTGTCTGCGCAGCCGTATTCCGTCTTCGCCTTCACCCATACGGTCATGCTGCCCGCATCGTACATATTCACGCTGTAAGTGTTGGCCACATCATATATACATTCCGAAAACCAGTCGCATCCGGCGGCGGCGGTCGAGTCGTTGCCGCAGGTGTAGGGGTTGTGTATACATCCATTGCAATCATAGGTGAAGCAGTAAGAACTTCCGGCATTGTTCGCGTCGTTTACCGTTAAGGTAGCGGAGGT
>JAITSM010000087.1 GCA_031287815.1 Prevotellaceae bacterium | reverse complement strand
AACCCTCCCGAAGGGCTGCAAACGACTTGCCGCACGTGCGGCAATAGACATTATTCATTGTTCGTTGTTCATTATATTCGTCCCCTGGGACGGAATGTTGGCAGAAACGATGATTATTCCGCCGCCGTCGTCCCGTGAGGGACGAAATGTGACTATTATTCCTTAACATAAATGCATCTTTTTTTATTGTTAACCCTTTTCACATTCCGTCCCTCACGGGACGGTGGAGCCGGGTGGTTGTTTCCCTTTCTACCAACATTCCGTCCCTAACGGGACGTTGTTGGCTGGTCATTTGTCCATGTTCATGTTCTACAAGTCTCTTGTCTATGCTCTACAAGCCCATGTTCTCTTTTCGCAGCATCGGGGCTGTTTCGCAAACACAAACCCACCTTATAAAACAACCCCTTGCTGCGAATTTTTGTTCGCTGCCAATGATTGCAGAATGTTTTGTTAAACTTTTTCTGCAGCGTGTTTCTTTAACTTTTAGGATGATTTTTTCCTGATGCCACTAAAAAAACAAAAGTGGAAATGGATGCTATACTCACTAAATTTGAGGTTCGGGAAACCCACACAGTAAATAAGTACAACAACCCAAGTCCACTCTCATGGAGAGTTGCTTTGACTTATATTCATACTGTGCTGAAATTTTCCCGATTTCAAATTTATGTCGAATAAAAGTTAAAGCGATATTTCTTTAAAATATCCTTTTCAATACATCAAAGAGCAAGTAATAACCGCTGCAAATATATTACTTTATTTTTTAATTGCAAATGTTTTTGTAAAATATTTTCGCAAGATAGTTTCGGCGCCAGCCGACTCATGACTTATGACTCACGACTCATGACTAAATCCACCGCATCTATAATTTGCTTGGGTTTGATGGAGCGAAGGCAGAGGTAATTTCCCCAGCGGCAGGGTTTGTTGCCGAAGACAGCACAGGGGCGGCAAGGCAATGCAGCGCCTATGGCATTGTCCGGCGATTGCCGCCAGCCGTAAAATCCCGCATAGGGATGCGTGGCGCCCCACACGGAAACCACCGGCGTGCCTACAAACGACGCCAGGTGCATGTTGGCCGAATCCATAGTAATCATCACGGACAGCTGTTGCATCAACGCCAGTTCGTCGTACAGGCTGAATCGCCCGGCCACCGTGCGTACGTTGAAATAGCGGTATTCCCATTGTTCCAGTATGCTGCTGTCGCTGGCCGAGCCAAACAGGAAAACCGTTGTTCCCCGCGCCAAAGCAAAGTGCGCCACTACCTGCTCCATTTGTTCCAACGGGTAAATTTTCCCCCTGTGCTTGGCAAACGGCGCAATGCCGATAGCTTGTTCAGGAATGCCGCCCGGGCTGTTTTTAAATGCCGGCGGGCGGTAAGGCATGCCGGGCGGGAGTTTCGCGCCAACGCATTTTTCCAGCACGTCGCTATAACGTTCAACCGTTGTTTTGAGCGGGCGCAGTTTTTTCCGCCGCCGGCGGGTGAGCGCCTTTTTCGCCCGGAGCCCCTTTTTTATGAAATAAACCCGTTTCCCACAACCCGCAAAGAGTATCCGGAGGATCACGGAACGCAATACATTATGAATATCCGCAATCACGTCAGGTTGCTGGTTGCGCAGTACTTTGAACAGCCTCCATAGCCCGCGCAGCCCGCGATAACTCACATACACATTCGCCCCGATGAACTGCAAATTGGGCAGCCCTTCAAATAACGGCCGCAGGAACGGCTGCGAAACCATTGTAAACCGTATGGCGGGAAACTGCTCGGCAAACTGCCGCACCACCGGCGCCGCCATCGCCACATCGCCAATAGCGGAAAAACGAATAACCAATATGTGTTTTAGTCGTGAGTCGCGAGTCATTAGTCGGGGGAGTTAAGAACTAAGAGTTAAGAGTTAGCTGGCGCCAGCTAACTCTTAACTCTTAGTTCTTAGTTCTTAACTCATATTTATATGCCGCCGTATCGTTCAGCAGGCGAATGGCGGCGTCGGCTTGCCGGTCGTGGCGCAGCATGGAGCGGATACGCCCTTCATCGTAATAATAGCGCGCACAAATTTCATTCTCCAGCAGCTGTTGTAACTCGGGTCGGAAAAGCAACAGCTTGCTTCGCTTGTCGTGGCTGATTTTGGCATGGAGCGTATCCAGTTCTGCCTTTGCGGTATCATACAGGCGTTCGGCTTTGATGGCAGCTTCCAGCTGCGCCAGCAGCAGTTCGGTGGTGGTGCGGTCGTCGAAAGGCTTGTCGGCGGCGTATTGCACAAACTCGTTATATTCTTCGTCGGTCAGCTGGAAATGTTCCGGTGCGGCAATGGCGGGGTGTTTGGCAAAATAGCGTACCGAGAAATCGTGCAGCATATCGCGCGAAGCAATGTCATAAGTAATTTTTGCATACGAAAGCGGCTCCGACAGGATGTCGGGCAGGATGCCGCCGCCGTCGTATACGGTACGCCCGTTCTTCGTTTTAAACGCCCGGATAAGCGAATCGGGAATTTGCCCGACGCTGCCGTCGGCGTTCCGGTGGCTGTAGTCGATTGCCTGTATGCAGCGGCCGCTGGGGATATAATATTTTGCCGTAGTCATTTTCAACTGCGCATTATATCCCAGCTTGCTCGGCGTTTGTACCAGCCCTTTGCCGAAGGTGCGGGAGCCGATGATTACGGCGCGGTCCAAGTCCTGCAACGCGCCGGCGACAATCTCCGCCGCCGACGCCGAGAGGTTATTTACCAGCACGGCAATGGGTATTTCCGTATCCAGCGGCTGGTCTTTGGTTTTATATACCCTGTCGAACTGTTTTATCCGCCCGCGCAGCGCCACCACCTCCGTGTTGCGGGGAACGAAGAGGCTGACCACGTTCACCGCCTCATCCAGCGAGCCGCCGCTGTTGGATCGCAGGTCGATGACCAGCTTCTGCAGTGCGCCGTCTTTTTGCAGCGCCATAAACGCCTGCTTGAAATCGCGGCTGCCGTCTTTGGTAAACGACGACAGGCGGATGTAGCCGGTGTTGCCGGCCAGCATGCCGGCGTAGGTAATGTCGGAAATACGGATGCGGTCGCGGGTCAGTTGCAGGGTTACCGTGTCGCTGCCGCGCAGTTTCGCCACTTTCATGGCCAGGCCGGTGCCCACCGCGCCTTTCATCCGTTTGCTGGCGGTGGATACGTCCATATTAGCGGTAGCGTCGCCGTCGATTTCGAGGATTTTATCCCCCGACACCAGCCCGGCCCTGTCGGCAGGGAAGCCTTTGTAGGGCTCGGAAACAACGATGCCCCCCGGCGCCTTTTTTATCAATGCGCCCACGCCGCCATACTGCCCGGTAAGCATAATATCAAAATCGTCGGCTATTTCTTCCGGGATATATACCGTATAGGGGTCAAGGCTTTCAAGCATGCCTTCGATGCCTGTGGTCACCAGTTTTTCCACTTCGATGCTGTCCACATAAAACAGCGACAACTCGCGCAACAGGGAATGGAAAATATCTAAACTTTGCGCTATCTTAAAATCTTTCGACTGCGCAAAAGACAACACGGACAATACGAAAAAACCGCCCGTAATAATTGAATTGCGTAAAAAATGCATTGGTATAAATGTTTAATTGAAGTGCAAAGATAGTAAATTTAATGGAGAGTGGAGAATTGAAAATGGAGAATGAATAATGCCCCGTTAGGGGCAAAATGTTGGTAGAAAAAATGCACAGCCCCTTCACCCGCGTGCCGGAGGTACGCCATGTGAACAGACACATTCCGTTCCTAACGGGACGGCAGGGCGGGATGTTTATGCATAGTTCTACCAACCTATTGTCCCTACGGGACAGCGGCAGCCAACTTTTAACTTTTAGTTTTTAACTTTTAACTTAATTTGCTATTTCCAAAATTCTTTCTACCTTTGCACCCAACATTATGCTCTTTTACATTTTGGGTGCTTTTATTCTGTTCTTGAAATCTTCACAATTTCATATTGATTGAGTAAAACAAAAACTCACAAAGAAACGTGGGCTTTTGCTTATAATCAATAGGGTAGTGAAGAACCTCAAGGACGGTAAGTTTAGTCCACGTTGCGTATTTTATCCCCAAACCTCTCTGAAAAGAGAAAATCTCCAACACAAACTAACAAATAAAAGTTGCCAAAGTGCGAAAGAGCTTGCGGCAAAGGGGGATTGTTTTGGAGAAAGTGTTTGTGTTTGAACCTGAAAATTAAGTGCGAAACAATCCCAAAAGCCGGAACAGAGTTAAGAACTAAAAGTTAAGA
>JAITSM010000242.1 GCA_031287815.1 Prevotellaceae bacterium | reverse complement strand
TCTTAACTTTTAGTTCTTAACTCTGTTCCGGCTTTTGGGATTGTTTCGCACTTAATTTTCAGGTTCAAACACAAACACTTTCTCCAAAACAATCCCCCTTTGCCGCAAGCTCTTTCGCATTTCGGCAACTTTTATTCGTTAGTCTTGTTTTGGAAATTTCTCTTTTCAGAGCGGTTTTGGGATAAAATATGCAACGTGGACTAAACTTATTCTGTAAAGAGGCTCTCGAATACCTAACGATGTATAAGTAAAATCCACGTTTTTTTAGTAGATATTACTTTTATTCACATCGTCATGAAATTTTCGAGATTTCTTTACAGAGAATAAAAGCACCCAAAATGAAAAAGAGCATAATGTTGGGTGCAAAGGTAGAAAGAATTTTGGAAATAGCAAATAAGTTAAAAGTAAAAATTAAGAGTGGGGGGCGCAAGCCTAACTTTTAACTTTTAGTTTTTAACTTTTAATTCTTAACTCGCCTTTTAGTTTATTTTTTACTATCTTTGCTTTCAATAAATACAAAAATTAGATGACAACGTATAAAAACATCATGCGAACGCGGTTGGCGCAATATCATGCACCGCAAAAAGTACAGGAGGCCGGCGTCTATCCGTTTTTCCGAACCATTGAGTCGGAGCAGGACACGGAAGTGTTGATAAACGGGAAAAAGGTGTTGATGTTCGGCTCCAACAGTTACCTGGGGCTGACGAGCCATCCCAAAGTCAAGGAAGCCGCTATCGCCGCCGTGAAGAAATACGGCACGGGCTGTGCCGGCTCCCGCTACCTGAACGGTACGCTGGATATTCATGTGGAGCTGGAAGAAAAACTGGCCGAATTTGTGGGGAAAGACGGCGCGCTGGTTTACAGTACCGGATTCCAGTCGAATCTGGGCGCGATTCCTACTGTTACCACGCGCAACGATTATATTCTTTTGGACGATTTAGACCATGCTTCTATTATCGAGGGGGCGCGGCTGTCGTTTGCGAAGACGTTGAAGTTCCGCCATAATGATATGGCGTCGCTCGAGAAGGTGTTGCAGCGTTGCGAGCCCGGAGCGTTGAAACTGATTGTGGTGGACGGTATTTTCAGCATGGAAGGCGATATTGCCAACCTGCCGGAAATTGTTAAGCTGTCGAAGAAATACAATGCCAATATTATGGTGGACGATGCGCATTCCTTTGGTGTTATCGGCGAACAGGGGCGCGGCGTGTCGTCGCATTTCGGCTTGACCGGCGATGTGGATATTATTATGGGTACGTTCAGCAAGTCGCTGGCTTCTATCGGCGGGTTTCTGGCGGCAGATAAGGATACGCTTAATTTTATCAAGCATACTTCGCGGTCGCTTATTTTCAGCGCCAGCGCCACGCCGTCGGCTACAGCCACCGCGCTGGCCGCCCTCGAAATTATCAAAACGGAACCGCAGCACATGGAACAGTTGTGGAAAAATACTAATTATTGCCTGAAAGCGTTCCGCAGCTTGGGCTTCGACATTGCCCATTCCTGCACGCCGATTATTCCGATTATGATTCGCAATAACGAGAAAACTTTCTTGATGACGAAACTTCTATTGGAAGACGGCGTATTTGTCAACCCCGTGCCGCATCCGGCCGTGCCTAACGATTCGACGCTTATCCGCTTCTCGCTCATGGCTACGCACACGCAACAGCAAATCAATTTTGCGATAGATAAAATCGAAGCGACCGCGCGCCGGCTGGGCATTATCTAAATCAGGAATTAAAAATTAAACAACGACGCTTAATAGTACTGTTGGCTGTAGTTATCGGCATTTGTACGTCGGCGTTAATCGGCGTTCAGGTGCAGTGGATACAGACTGCGGAAAAGGTGAATGAAGAACAGTTTTCCCGCACGGTAACGCATGCTATGGAGCACGCCGTCCATGAAATTGCACGGCAGGAAATAGAGGAAATGCCCTCTTTACGCGCTTTTCAATCGACTGCCGGCAGCGATTATAACCTTGTTCCGCCGGAACAACGGATTTCGTACAGTCAAATAGATTCGTTACTGCACAGGACGTTTAGCGAAGCAAATATTCCCGTTGCCTGCGATTTTGCCGTAACCGACGAACTAGGCGCGATCCTCTTTGCTACGGACAACTTCTCCGACGCCTTGCCGGAACAGACTTACAGCACGACGCTATTTCCCGACGACCCGGAAACGGCGGCGCATTATTATTTGAATGTTTATTTCCCGGGATACGCCGCTTACATTATCCGTTCCATTACGTGGATGATTGTGGCGTCGGCATTGCTGACGCTGATTATTGTCGCCACGTTTGCGGCTACGCTCTTCATTATTTTCCAGCAAAAACGCCTGTCCCGGATAAAAGCCGACTTTGTGAACAATATTACGCACGAACTGAAAACGCCGATTACCACCATTTCGCTGGCGGCGCAAGTGCTGCAAGAAACGCCGGCGATAACCCTGCAAACAGCCGTCCCGCGCTTATCGGGTATGATTAGCAATGAAAGCAAGCGGCTATCGCAATTAGTGGAAAGTATCTTGCAGTCGGCTATTTTTAAACGTGGCGTAAAATTAAGCATCCAAAAAATAGACCTGCATGCGTTGCTTCAAAATGTGCTTGCACAATTTTCGCTGCAGTTCGAGACATTGAAAGTAACGGTAGAATGTAAGTTCAACGCAACAAACACGCAGGTTTCGGGCGACGAGATTCATCTGGCCAATGCCGTGTCGAACTTGATAGATAATGCGATTAAATACCGCAAGGAAACCACGCCGCTGCATATTTTAATAGAAACAAAAAATACCCGGAAAACCATCATCCTCTCCGTAACCGATAACGGCATTGGGGTAGAAGCGACCAAACAATTATTCAACCAGTTTTACCGGTATCCGTCGGAAAACAGGTATACCATCAAAGGCTTTGGGTTGGGTTTGTATTACGTGAAAAATATTATAGAAACGCATCATGGGAAACTGTTTGCTTCCGGCAATGTCGGCGCAGGCAGCACGTTCGGTTTTGAACTTCCATTATGCAAAGAGGAAACAACCCGGCAACGGGAAATTATTATTACAAAAAAGTACCAGCGATGAAAAGGACACAGATTTTACTGGCGGAAGACGAAGAGCACATGGGCGGCTTGTTGCGCGATTACCTTATTATGAAAAATTATTTGGTAGATTGGTATATGGACGGCGAACAGGTATCCAAATATTTTTCTGCCAAAAAATACCACCTCTGCCTTCTGGATGTGATGATGCCGAAGAAAGACGGCTTCACGGTGGCCAAAGAAATACGGCAAAAGAATGCGTATATTCCCATTATTTTCCTGACGGCAAAATCCATGCCCGAAGATGTGGAGGAAGGCTTTGCCGCCGGCGCCGACGACTATATCAGAAAGCCGTTTAATCTTGAAGAATTATTGTTGCGGATAGAAGCCATTTTGCGCCGTACGAAAAGCATGCCGGAGGAGGAGTTACTGTCGGAAAAAATTTTCCATATCGGTAAACTCCTGTTCGATTTTGAAAAGCAAACCCTCGTCAATAAGGATAAAACGGTAAATATATCCCTGACGGGTAAAGAAGCGGAATTGCTACGGTTGTTATGTGTACACAAAAATAAAGTGCTCGACCGCCATTTTGCATTGAGCAGGGTGTGGAAAGAAGAAAATTATTTCAATGCGCGCAGCATGGACGTTTACATTACCAAACTGCGGAAATACCTCAGCGCCGACCCTTCGGTAACGATTATCAACGAACGCGGGAAAGGATTTAAGCTGGTGTCATAAAAATTTTATATCTTTGAACCGTAAATCTTGAAATACCGCCATGAATTTTTTATCATTGATTCCTTCCGCAGAAGCATACGAGCGGCAACAGCTTTTGTATGAAACCATGTATGCGCGCTGCAACGAGATTAAAAAATCCGACAATTTTGCGCGCTATAACGAATTAAAAACGTATGTCCAGTCGCCGGAATTTACCAGCGAATTAAACCACATCCGCTCGTTGTCTTACAAAACCAGCAAAGAACGCTTGCTGGAAAAGCGGCTCAGGGAAGTGCGCCGCTATTCTGAAGTGAAAAAATTCAAAAAAACCGGCGAACGTTCCGAATCGGAATATGTGCAGGAGTATATTGAATTGCAAAACAAAATCACTTCGCCTTCCTTCCGGCAACACAAGGCGTATTTGAAAAATAAAAAACGCCACCGCGAAAGCGAGCCCTATTTGAAATTGGTGGAATTTAAACGGCTCGCAAAGTCGAAATACATCAAGGAATATTTCAAAATACAGAAAAAATACGCCGCCGTTTTTGAGGAGCGGGCACAGTGGAAACCAACGTTTGAAGACCTGTTCCACCATGAGCGGCTGTCTTCGCAATGGGACACCAAGCCCTATTGGAGCGGGGCTATATTATCGCAGAATTATTCGTTCAATTCCGAAGAGCATTTTTTGAGCGACGGCAAAAACCTTGCGCTCTCCGGCGACGCCCTGCAAATAATCGTTCGCAAGGAAACCGCTGCCGGCACGGCATGGGATGAAACGAGCGGATTTATTCCCCGTGAATTTCCCTATACCTCGGGGATGGTTAGCACGGCGCACCGCTTTCAAATGGGCAACGGACGCCTGGAAGCGAAAATCAGCGTGCCGAATGTAAAAAATATTTACAGCGCATTTTGGCTGGGCAGCGAAAAAAATATGCCGGCTATCAGCATTGCGCATTATTGTAACCATCGGTTAGTAGTGGGCGCATACACGGCCGGCAATACGTCGTCGGAGTCGAAAAGATTGACATTGCGCAGCGGAAAATGTTATATTTTCCAACTGGAACGCACCGATAGAACGCTGACATGGCATATCAATGGTAAAAAAATATTCGAGTGCGCCAACCCGATAAAACAACCGCTTTACATTGCTTTTACCGCCGGCGTGCTGGGCAACACGCATGACCAAAAATTACCGGTGGCATTCGAAATCGACTACGTGAAGTTGTCGGTGAAAAAATAAAAACGCCCGGCGTATTTTAATTTCTGAAAACGGTAGTTAGCGGATTCCCGCATACTGCAAACGGTATTCCCTTTCGACAGAAAAAGCAAAGAGAACCCAAATATCTTCTCTGGTTATTTCGGGGAAATCTGCAAGGATTTTTTCAAACAATAAGCATTAACCATTAACTTTCATAATTCGAAAATGGTCGTCTCGTCTCGTTAGAATGTCTTCCCACTTGCTTGCGTCAGGAGAAGACTTTAGCGTTGACCGTTCTCCATTGACCATTCTCCATTAAAAAGGGCTATTGGTTGCGGAATACCGCCTGGAGCAGTTCATCCATTTTGGAGAGGGGGACTAATGTGATTTTTTTGGTTTTGGGCAAGCCTTTTTGGTTGTGGCGGGAAATAAAGATTTTCTCGAAGCCGAGTTTTTCCGCTTCGGCGATACGCTGGTCGATGCGGGCGACCGGGCGAATCTCGCCGCTGAGCCCTACCTCCGCCGCAAAGCAATAGTGGGACGATACCGGCAAGTCGAAGTTGGAGGAGAGGATGGCCGTTACTACCGCCAAGTCTGCCGCCGGGTCTACGACTTTGAGGCCGCCGGCCATGTTGAGGAATACGTCCTTGACGGCTAATTTGAATCCGGCGCGTTTTTCCAGTACGGCGAGGAGCATGTTCATTCGGCGGACGTCAAAGCCGGTGGCGGAGCGTTGGGGGGTGCCGTAGGCTGCACTGCTTACCAGCGCCTGCGTTTCTATGAGCAGGGGGCGTATGCCGTCGAGGGTGGCGGCTACGGCTACGCCGCTGAGCGCGCTGTCGTGTTGCGTAATCAGGATTTCAGAAGGGTTGCTTACTTCGCGCAGCCCGCTGCCCAGCATTTCGAAGATGCCTATTTCGGCGGTCGAGCCGAAGCGGTTTTTGCTGCTGCGCAACAGGCGGTAGGCATGGTTGCCGTCACCTTCGAACTGGAGTACGACGTCGACGATATGCTCGAGTACCTTTGGCCCTGCAATGCTTCCGTCCTTTGTGATGTGGCCGATAATAAAGACGGGGATGCCGGTTTGTTTGGCAAATTTCAGGAGTTGCGCCGCGCATTCGCGTATTTGCGATACGCTGCCGGCCGATGATTCTACGCGGGCGGTGGAGAGCGTCTGGATGGAATCGACGACTATAAACTGTGGTTGCAGTTGCTGCGCCTGCGCAAAGATGTCTTCGAGGGAGGTTTCGCTCAGGATATAACAATTGGCGCCGCTGCCGCCGAGCCGGTCGGCGCGGAGTTTAATTTGCTGTACGCTTTCTTCGCCCGATACGTAGAGGGTTTTCAGCGACGGCGCATGGAGGGCTAATTGCAGGCTCAGGGTTGATTTGCCGATGCCCGGTTCCCCGCCCACCAGCACCAGCGAGCCGAGCACCAGCCCGCCGCCGAGCAGGCGGTTGATTTCTTCGTTTTCGATATTCAGGCGCGGTTGCTGTTCAAAGGTGATTTCGTCTACCCGCTGCGCTATGGATTTGCCCGGCGAAAAGGAAAGGCGGGCTGTTGCCGGTTCTTTGTGTACGGGTTCTTCGACAAACGTGTTCCACTCGCCGCACGAGGGGCAGCGTCCCAGCCATTTTGCGGATTCAAACCCGCAGTGCTGGCAAAAATAAGCGGTCTTTGTTTTAGCCATATTCCTTTATTTTTGTATATATCCGGCGGGTTATACCACCACGTTTACAATTTTGCCTTCGACGATAATCACCTTTTTCGGCGTTTTCCCTTCCAGGTATTTGGCCGATTGTTTGTCGTGCAGTACCGCGGTTTCTATTTCCTTCGGGGAAATGCCTAACGGCAATGTTTTTTTGAAGCGCAGTTTCCCGTTGAATGATACGGGATAGTCAAAGCGGTTTTCCACCGTATATTTTTCTTCATAGGCGGGGAACGCAGCGTCGGCAATGCTTCCGGCGTGCCCGAGCAGCGACCAGAGTTCTTCGCAAATGTGCGGGCAGAAGGGGGAAAGGAGCACGGTGAGGGGTTGCAGGACGGCGCGCTTGCGGCATTTCAGTTCCATCAGTTCGTTGACGCCAATCATGAAGGCGCTGACAGCGGTGTTGAACGAGAAGTTTTCAATGTCGTCCCGCACTTTTTTTATCAGGCGGTGCAGGGTTTTTAATTCCTGCGGGGTGGCCGGCGCGTCCGACAGGGCAAGGTTACCGTCTTGGAAGAACAGCCGCCAGTATTTTTTCAGGAAACGGTGTACGCCGTCGATGCCGTTGGTGTCCCAGGGTTTTGACTGTTCGAGCGGCCCCAGGAACATTTCGTACATGCGCAAGGTGTCCGCGCCGTATTTTTCTACAATATCATCGGGATTCACCACGTTGTACATGGATTTCGACATTTTCTCCACCGCCCAGCCGCAAATGTATTTGCCGTTTTCCAGAATAAATTCGACGCCGGCAAATTCGGGTCGCCATGCCTTGAATTTCTCCACGTCCAGCACGTCGTTGTCCACTATATTCACTTCCACGTGCAGGGGCGTCACGTCGTACTTGTCTTTTAAATTGAGGGAAACAAAGGTATTGGTGTTTTGGATACGGTACACAAAATTGCTGCGCCCCTGTATCATCCCCTGATTGATGAGTTTTTTGAAGGGTTCGTCTTCGCATACCACGCCTATATCGAAGAGGAATTTATTCCAGAAGCGGGAATAGATTAAATGTCCTGTGGCGTGTTCCGTGCCGCCGATATACAGGTCGACGTTGCGCCAGTATGCGTTGTCTCCCCTGCTCACCAGCGCCTTTTCGTTATGGGGGTCCATGTAGCGCAGGTAGTAGGCCGATGAGCCGGCAAATCCCGGCATGGTGTTCCGCTCAAGGGCGAAAACCGTTTTATTGTCTATGGCGGCAGTGGCTACGACTTTCTTTTGGATGCTGTCCCACGCCCAATGTCCGGCGCGGCCGAGCGGCGGCTCGCCGGTTTCTGTCGGGAGGAATTTGTCCACTTCGGGCAGTTCCAGCGGGAGGACTTCTTCGGGCAGCGCCTGCGGCATCCCGGCGGCGTCATAATAAACCGGGAAGGGCTCGCCCCAGTACCGCTGGCGGCTGAAAATCGCGTCGCGCAGGCGGTAGTTGACCTGTATCCGCCCCAAATCGTATGCTTCGATATATTCCCTTGCCCTGCCGATAGCGTCTTTCACGTCCAGCCCGTTCAACGAGAGCCCGCTCCAGCAGCCTTCCTGCGGGGAGTTAATCATCTTCCCTTCCTTTGCGTCGAAACTTTCTACGGATACGTCGCAGCCTTCAATCAAAGGCACCACCGGGTCTTTTCCGCCCAGCTGGGCGCGCAGTTCCTGTTCGAACTGTTTGGCAAAAGTGTAGTCGCGGCTGTCGTGCGCAGGCACGGCCATAATTGCGCCAGTGCCATAGCCGGCCAGCACATAATCGCTAATCCATACCGGCACCGGCTCGCCGGTGAGCGGATGAAGGGCGTACGACCCGCTGAAAACGCCGGTAACCCTCCGGTCGGCGATGCGTTCGCGTTCGGTTTTCTTTTTTGTTGCTTCCAGGTATTTGGCAACCGCTTCTTCCTGTTCCGGCGTGGTGAGGTCGCGGACATATTAGCTTTCCGGCGCCAACACCATAAAGGTTACGCCGAAAATCGTGTCGGGGCGGGTAGTGAATATTTTTATTTTCACATCACCATTCTCTTTTTTAAATATCATCTCCGCCCCTTCGCTTTTTCCTATCCAGTTGCGTTGCGTTTCTTTCAGGGACGCCGGCCAGTCAATGTCGTCCAGCCCGCCCAGCAACCGTTCGGCATAGGCCGAAACGCGCAGGCACCACTGGCGCATGACCTTCTGCTCTACCGGATAGCCACCGCGCAACGACACGCCGTTTACCACCTCATCGTTGGCAAGCACCGTTCCCAGGGCGGCGCACCAGTTCACCATCGTATCGCCCAAGTAGGCGAGGCGGTAGTTCATCAAGGTCTCCTGCTTTTCCTTTTCGCTTAGGGCGCGCCATTCGTCCGCTGAAAACGAAAATTCTTTTCCGCAGGCTACGCGCAGCCCTTCCGTGCCGGAGGTTTCAAACGCCTGCACCAGCCCGGCTATGGGCAGGGCCTTATTTTTTTCATAACTGTAAAAATGATTGAACAGCCGGATAAACGCCCACTGCGTCCACTTGTAGTACGCCGGGTCGCAGGTTTTGACCTCGCGGCTCCAGTCGAACGAAAAGCCGATTTTATCCAATTGCCGGCGGTAACGCTCGATATTGGCGGCGGTAGTTACTTCGGGATGCTGCCCTGTCTGGATAGCGTACTGTTCCGCCGGCAGCCCGTAGGCGTCGTAGCCTATTGGGTGCAGCACGTTAAAACCGCACAGCCGCCGGTAGCGCGAATAAATATCGGACGCAATGTATCCCAGCGGATGCCCCACATGCAAACCCGCGCCCGAAGGATAGGGGAACATATCCAGCACATAAAATTTCGGGCGGCCGGCATCCGTTTTGACGCGGAACGTTTGATTGTCCGCCCACCAGGCCTGCCATTTCTTTTCGATTTCGGCAAAATTATACTCCATAGTCTGTTATTGAACGGCGCAAAGGTACGAAAAACCGCTCTAACACACAAAGGAGTTAAGAAGTATGAATTATGAGGTATGAATTATGAATTGGCTGGCGCCTGTTTTAATGGAGAATGCCCCGTTAGGGACAAAATGTTGGTAGAAACAATGATTGTTCCACCATCGTCGTCCCGTCAGGGACGAAAGGTGAAAAAGCGTCGTTCATTCGCACATTCCGTCCC
>JAITSM010000241.1 GCA_031287815.1 Prevotellaceae bacterium | reverse complement strand
CCCCGCATTTCAATTGCGGAGCCCCGCATTTCAATTGCGGAGCCCCGCATTTCAATTGTGGAGCCCCGCATTTCAATTGTGGAGCCCCGCATTTCAATTGCGGAGCCCCGCATTTCAATTGCGGAGCCCCGCATTTCAATTGTGGAGCCCCGCATTTCAATTGTGGAGCCCCGCATTTCAATTGTGGAGCCCCGCATTTCGATTGCGGAGCGAAACATTTTGGTTGTTTACGTAAATATTTTGGTTGTCGACGACGTTTTTTCGCCTTATGGTGGTGGAAACTGTTCGTATTTTAGTCGTGAGTTTCAAGTTTAAGGTTGCCGGCGCAAGCTAATTCTCCATTCTCAATTTTCCACTCTCCATTCCGGCTGAGCCCTGAGGAAGGGGTCTTCTACCTCTTCCATTACCGGCGGCAGTTGCGCAACAACCGTTTCATACGCCTGCGCCGGAAGGAACTTTAAATCGCAGCAGCATTGCAATAACCCGCAGGCGTCTGCGTAAAATCGGTGGAATAGACTAATTCGTATTTCATGGGAATTGGTTTTAATAAGGTGGAGCGGGAAGCCCTGAAAGGAACAGGGCGTAGCAAAGGGAGCGTTGGGTTGAAACGCTATTCTTTATATTTTTACCGCTTACTTGTTATTCTAATTTCATGTTCTTGCACATGCAGCATTCGACGTACACTAGCCCGCTGACGTGGCCTCGCGCATAGTTGTAATATTTGAAACCCATTTGGGTCGCATAGTCGGCGCATTTGACTTCTGTAAAGTCGGTGTGCGATTGGTTAAAGAGATAAAAATTCACTGGGATCATGTCAAATGTATCCCACCATTGGGCGCATGGAAACCTGCACTGGCTAGTTTGGATCGCGCTGCACGTGAGTTTGCAAGTACCGTCACAGTTCACCAATCCCGCCTTGCAACAACCCAATAAACCTGCACTTTCGTTTTCCCCGCCGCACAAGATGCCCGGCTCGCCGGTAGCGTCGGTGAGAGCGGTAACCACGCCGCCGGTATAACCGTAGGTGGGTACTTCCAATGCGCCGGAGGTGGTGGTAATAGTAAACGGCAGCGAACCTCTTAAAATGTAACCGCCGCTACCGTCATCTTTTGCATTGGGTGGGAATCCGCTGCCGTAAGCGCACCAGTTGAATTGTCCCGTTGCATTGCTCAACGTAACACTGACGGTGGTCAAATTAGCGGTTACATAAAAGCCGCGTCCGGGTAATGTGGAGGCGTCAATGCCGCCGGCGGTATGCGTTGCCCCGCTGATGACGGCTTTGGTAAACGTGCCCGACGTCGTGCCGTCCACAGGGCACAAGTCTACGAACACCCACACGCGGTTGTTGGCTACGTCGCCTGTCCATTCCACGCGGAAGGTTACGGTTTTGTTGGTATAATCCGTCGAGAGCGGCGTGATATACACATTTGCGCTTGCGGTTACGCCTGCAAGCAAGGCAAAAAAGAAAAGAATTGTTTTCATGATGTTTTGTTTTTAAATTGTTATTATTTTTTCGCAGTTTCGGGGTTGTTTTCAAACACAAACTTTTCTACATAAACAACCCCTTGCTACGAATTTTTGTTCGCTGCCAATTGATGTACAGTTTTTGTACATTCTTTTATTTATACGACTTTTGTTTGCTACATTACATAAATAAAATAAAACGTTAACTGATACCGACTCTACCTAAGGTCTAGACAACCCGATAAACAAGCCGGCATCAATTCACGTCGATAGCGGCTTTCATTCTCAGTTTATCAAAAGATTGTCTAGTTCTAGATACTTGAACAAAAGCCATTGAAATATTATTCAACTTCGATAAAAAAGAACATCAATAACGGTGCAAATATATTACTTTATTTTTTAATTGCAAATACTTTTGAAAAATTTTTTCCGGAAGGTGGCGCTGGCGCCAGTGGAAGCGGGCGGCACGGTAAGTAAGATTTTTGAAACTTCAAAATCTTACTTTTTGAATTAAAAACAAAAAAAAACAAGCGTTAAGAGCAGCGGCGCCAGCCAACTCTTAACGCTTAGTTCTTAACTCTTAACTCAAATCAGTCGTTGAGCGAATAGCGGCGGAAACCGGTTACTTTCACTTCAGCGTCGGCCGACTTCAGGTATTGCGCTACGGAGATTTTTCCGTCTTTTACGAACGTCTGGTCTTCGAGGGTGCTTTCTTTAAAGAATTTGTTCAGCTTACCCTGCGCTATCTGTTCAATCATATTTTCCGGCTTGCCCGCCATTTTCGGGTCTTGGCGGATTTGTTCGCGGTAAATGTCCAGTTCTTTTTCAACCACCGCTGCCGGGCAATCGCTGCGGCTCACCGATACCGGGTTCATCGCTGTAATTTGCATGGCTATTTCGCGCCCCACTTCGTTGCTGATGGCTTTCGAGAATCCAACGATAGTAGCCACCTTCCCGGTCATGTGGATATAGAAGGAGATGAAAGGCGCTTCCAGCGTGCCGTAGTAAGCAATCACATGCTTTTCGCCCGATTTTCCGGTTTGTTGCGTCACCAGTTCTTCAATGGTTGTTTCGCCGATGCGGGCGGCGTTCAACGCCTCCGGCGTTGTGGGAAATTCAGCCAACGCCGTATCGGCAATACTGTTGGCCACTGCCTTGAATTCGGCATTGCCGGCAACGAAGTCGGTTTCGCAACCCAATGCTACCAGTATCGCTTTCTTTGCGTCTGCCGAAACTTTGGCTATCACCGCGCCTTCGGTGGTTTCGCGGTCGGCGCGTTTGGCGGCCACCAGCTTCCCTTTTTCGCGGATAATTTCTTTCGCACGTTCAAAGTCGCCATTGGCTTCCACCAACGCGTTTTTGCAGTCCATCATGCCGGCGCCGGTCATTTGGCGCAGTTTGGCTACATCTTGTGCTTTAATTTCCATAAATACTCCTTTTATATTATGTGTTTTTACTCTTCTTTTTTCTTTGCAGCCGTTCGGCGGGGGCGTATTTTCTTCCCTTCGCCGCTTTCTTCATTTTCTTTTGCGGGGGCGCTGATATTTTTTTCTTTTTCCACTTTGCCTTCCTGCAAGCCTTCATTGACCGCCTGGCACAGGGCGGAAACAACGAGTGCAATGGATTTCGCCGCATCGTCGTTTGCCGGGATTACGTAATCAATGGGGGTGGGGTCGCAGCAGGTATCCACCATCGCAATGATGGGGATATTTAAACGGTTGGCTTCTTTTACCGCATTCGCTTCTTTTTGTACATCCACCACAAAAAGGGCGGCCGGCAAGCGGTTTAAATCGGCGATAGAACCCAGGTTTTTTTCTAATTTGGCGCGTTGGCGCGTTACCTGCAACCGTTCGCGTTTCGCCAGCGTTTCAAAAGTGCCGTCGGTAACCATTTTGTCGAGGGTGTTCATTTTTTTCACCGCTTTGCGGATGGTCGGGAAGTTGGTCAGCATTCCGCCGGGCCAGCGTTCCGTTACATACGGCATGTTTACTGCTTTGGCCTGTTCCGCTACAATTTCTTTGGCCTGTTTCTTGGTGGCGACAAAGAGGATTTTGCGGCCGCTGCGGGCGAGTTGCCGCATCACGTTGGCCGCTTCGTCTATTTTCATTACGGTTTTGTGCAGGTCGATAATATGGATGCCGTTTTTCTCCATAAAAATATACGGCGCCATTTTAGGATTCCACTTGCGTTTCATGTGCCCGAAGTGAACGCCTGCATCTAAAAGTTCTTGGAAATTTGTTTTGGACATGTTGTTTTTCTTTTTTTGTTTTTAATTTGTTTTGTCAGGAAGCGTTGATTCATTTACTTTACGCTTCACCTCTCTTTACTTCAATCATCCGGTAGTAGCGATTGGGGCTAATCCGTATAATTTTTCGCGGCAAGGCAACTTCACAAAACCGGCAGGCATTTGCGCCCTCCAATTCCTTAGCGGAAGTTTACAACCATTGCCGTGTGGCAAACGGTTAAAAAAATTACCGTTTGCTGAATTGGAAGCGTTTGCGTGCGCCGGGGCGGCCGGGTTTTTTGCGTTCCACCTCGCGAGGGTCGCGGGTGAGCAGACCGTTGGACTTTAACACCGGGCGATGCACTTCCTTATCGATTTTGCATAATGCGCGCGCTATCGCCAAACGGAGGGCTTCGGCCTGGCCTTTGATACCGCCGCCATCAAGGTTTACTCTGATGTCGTAGTTGGCGGTAGTGCCGGTCAGTTCGAGCGGTTGTTTGACGATGTACTGCAAAATGCCCATCGGGAAGTACTGTTCCAAAGGGCGGTCGTTTATCACAATATCGCCTTTGCCGGGATTCACGTAAACGCGAGCAATTGCTGATTTTCGTCTTCCAAGTGCGTTGATTACTTCCATGCTCTGTTAAATTTCATTTAATGTAATTGGTTTGGGTTGTTGTGCCTGGTGCGGGTGTTCGGCGCCTGCATACACATGCAGGTTGCGGAACAGCGCGGCGCCAAGCCGGTTTTTGGGAAGCATACCGCGTACTGCTTCCTCTACTACTGCAAACGGTTTGCGCGACAACAACTCTTTGGGAGTGGTGAAGCGTTGGCCGCCGGGATAGCCGGTGTGACGGACGTACACTTTATCGGTCATTTTTTTGCCGGTGAGGCGGATTTTTTCGGCGTTAATGACAATGACATTGTCGCCGCAGTCTACATGAGGCGTAAAATTGACTTTATGCTTTCCGCGAAGCATGTATGCCACGCGCGAAGCAAGACGTCCCAATACCTGATCCGTAGCGTCGACGAGCAGCCACTCCTTTTGCACGGTGGCGGCATTTGCCGATACGGTCTTGTAACTTTGTGTGTCCACGTTCTTGATGTTTTAATTAGTATCTATGGTTTCTTTTTTTCAAAAGGGTTGCAAAGATACTACTTTATTTTGGATTTACAAACAAGTTGCTGACAAAATTTTTTTAGGATGCGTCATCTTCTTCGTTTATTTTTTTTACATTGCTAACCAACTTTCTCGCCCATGGTTATGATTCCATGTTTCTGATAAAGTCGTTGAGCACTGCTTTTATTTCCATGTAGCTATAATTCCTACCGAGTTGTTCCTTTATGGAGGATAGGCCGGTGTTTGTTCCGTTTACTATGGATTTCACCAATGGCAAAATGACCGCTATTTTTTCCGGCGGCACTAAATCTGTTACCGGCACTTCTCCTGTCCTGACAAATGCCGCTAAATGCCCTTCAATAGTGGATACGGCGAAATTCCGCTCTTTAGCAATCTCCGCAATGGTTTTTCCGCTGCGGAATAATTGCAGGGTGATGCGTTGCGTTTCGCCTTTGGGCGCTTTTTCTTTTTTCTCTTCGGGAATGTCTTCTTTGCGCAATGGCGGCAGCGGGGTGTTTTCTATCATCATCGACTCGTCGTTATAGCGAACGGAGGCAAGGCGCGTGGTAAAAAGGATAATGTCTTTTTCCAGCTCGTGCAGTTTACGCCAGTAGGCTTTGGCTTTTTTCATGCGTGTGAAGTTCGCCATGTGCAACTGCAACGGTTGCAGGATGTGGTTATGGATTTCCTCGTGAAAATATACAACGGCTTTGGTACATCGCTCTTTCAACAGCTCCCTATTTTGATTGCCGGACGAAACGGACGTCATGCGTTCCAGTTGTTCCTGAAAACGCTTTGCTACTTTTTCCTGCTGCAAGGCGGCTGCATAGAGTCGTTCCGATAATTCATGCGCACTTTGCAATTCATCCGAAATTTTATCGGCAGTCAGGCGGCGGTAATCGTACAGTAGTTCCAACAATGGTTTCCAGTCGAAATAAAGCATAAGCCGCTCCGCCCAAAATCGTCGTTTGGCTTCCCCCAGCGCCTTTTCGAGTACATCTGCCGGCTGTTCGTTGCGCGAGAAAGCCACCGCGTATGCGTCGGTTTGAATACATTCCGGCGTAATCGGCGATTGCAGGATAATTCCTTCCAGCGAAGTACAGCGGCTCAACGCCACGTATGCCTGCCCGGCGGCAAAAGCGCGCCCCGCGTCAATAACCACATGGTCAAAGGTCAGCCCCTGGCTTTTGTGAATGGTTATAGCCCATGCCAGCCGCACCGGGTATTGCTTGAATGAGCCTAATTCTTCCTCGTCAATTTCATTCTTCTCTTTATTTACCGTGTAACGGACATTCTTCCATATTTCCTGTGTTAATTGAAATGTATCCTCGCTGCCTTCGGGGCGGACAAAGATTTTGTCGCCGGAAATTTCGGTTATTTCCGCAATTTTACCGTTATAGTAGCGGCGTTCGTCGCCGGAGTCATTTTTGATAAACATGATTTGCGTGCCTTCCTTCAATTGCAGGTGTATATCGGTAGGCAAGGCATATTCGGGAAATTCGCCGGTGATTTCGCCGGAGAAAGTATGAGCCGGACGGGGAATGGCCGCCAGTTTTTCGGTATTAATGCGGTCGGCCTGATAATTGTGCGTACACAAAATAATCTGCTTATTATCGCCTGCCTGCCGGTAGTTGGGTTGGTAGCGTTCGTTCAACAAGGCGCGGTCGGCTTCCGAAAGCTCGTTGTTGCGCACGCGGTTTAATAAATCAACGAACTGCTGTTCGCGTTGCCGGTACACTTTTTTCAACTCCAAATACAACGGCGGCGCCTGCTGCAAGGCTTTGGCATGAAAGAAAAACGGGCTTTCATAATATTCTTTCAACAGTGTCCATTCGTCCTCCTTCACTACCGGCGGCAACTGGAACATATCGCCAATGTACAACATCTGTATGCCGCCAAAAGGCTTATGATTACGGCGAATGAAGCGCAACGTGGCGTCAATGGCGTCCAGCATGTCGGCGCGCAGCATGCTCACTTCGTCGATAATCAATAACTCGGCTTGCCGCAGCAGGTCTTGTTTTTGTTTGCCGAATTTAAACGTATCTTTTATCCGGCTGTTGGGAATATACGGTTCAAAAGGCAGCTGAAACAGGGAATGCAGTGTTACGCCGCCGGCATTGATCGCCGCCACGCCCGTAGGCGCCGCCACCAGCGTTTGTTTATGGCTATGCTGCGAGATATATTTCAAAAAAGTCGTTTTTCCCGTGCCGGCCTTTCCCGTGAGGAATAAATGTTTCGACGTCTGATTGACAAAATCAACGGCTAAACGGAAAACAGGGTCTTCATTATCGATGGTCATAGATTTTGTTTCTAAAATAATGAGGCAAAGGTAATCATTTTCCGGCGCCAGCCAACTCTTAGTTTTTAACTTTTAGTTCTTAACTCAAAAAAAAGTGCCATCTTTACGTCAGCGAATATTCACAACCTACTAAAAACACATTTACACCGCCGTAAAAATGGCACAAGCCGCTGTATTTAAAAAATCATTTATTCATATTCTTTCTTGTTGAAAAACGTTTCACGCGCACATGGCAGGATGGCTGCAAATGGTTGCGTTTGTAGTAATCCTGATGATAGTCTCCGGCTGGCCAAAACGCCGGCGCCGGCGTAATGTGGGTAACCACCTCGTATCCGTTGTGCGTTAATTCACCTATCAGTTGTTCGGCAATGGCTTTTTGTTCGAGCGTGGTGTAAAATATTTCCGACCGGTACTGCGGGCCAATGTCCGGGCCTTGTCCGTCCGTTTGCGCGGGGTCGTGGATTTCAAAAAACAACCGCGTCAATGTTTCAAAATTTGTTTGCGTCGTATCAAAAACGACCTGCACTGCCTCCGCATGCCCCGTGTTTTGTTTGCACACTTCTTCATACGTGGGCTGGGGTTTGCCTCCACCAATGAAACCAACGGTGGTAGAAGTTACGCCTTTTTCTTTTTGCATGTAATATTCTACGCCCCAGAAACACCCTCCGGCAAAAATAGCCGTTTCGAAAGTAAAAGCCGTATGATGGTGTGTTGCCATTTCGGTAATGGGAAATAAAATCTAAAATTGTCCTTTCCCTTATGGTTTCTAAATTTAAGACGGTCGAAATTATCGAAGGTTTATTCCTTTCCGGCGTACAACCTTGTGAAAAAATCCCGTTGTTTTTACCTGGCATTACTCCCACTCAATGGTGGCGGGGGGTTTCGAGCTGATATCGTAAACCACGCGGTTTACACCTTTCACCTTGTTGATAATTTCTTGAGACATTTTGGACAGAAAATCATAGGGCAGATGAACCCAGTCGGCCGTCATGCCGTCGGTGGAAGTAACGGAGCGCAGGGCTACTGTGTATTCATACGTGCGTTCATCGCCCATTACGCCGACGCTTTTTACCGGCAACAGGATAGCCGCCGCCTGCCACACTTCGTTGTACAGCCCCGCTTCGCGAAGCCCGTCAATAAAAATCGCATCGGCTTCCTGCAGGATAGCTATCTTTTCTTTGCTTACCGCGCCCAATATGCGAATGCCCAAACCCGGCCCGGGAAACGGATGACGGCAGAGCAGCGCCGGCTTCATGCCCAACGCCACGCCTACGCGGCGCACTTCATCTTTGAATAATGAGCGCAGGGGCTCTATTATTTGCAGGTGCATTCGTTCCGGCAGCCCGCCTACGTTGTGGTGCGATTTGATAGTGGCCGACGGGCCGTTCACCGACACCGATTCAATCACGTCGGGGTAGATCGTTCCCTGTGCCAGCCATTTTACATTTTCGATTTTGTGCGCTTCGCGGTCGAAGGTTTCGATAAATACGCGGCCGATGATTTTCCGCTTTTGTTCGGGGTCTTCCACGCCGGCAAGGGCAGAAAGGAAACTGCCGGCGGCGTCCACTCCGGTAACGTTTAATCCCATGTCGCGGTACGATTCCAGCACGCCGGCAAATTCATTCTTACGCAGCAGCCCGTTGTCCACAAAAATGCAGTATAAATTTCTCCCAATGGCTTTGTGTAGCAACAGCGCCGTAACCGACGAATCCACGCCGCCCGACAGCCCCAAAACCACTTTGTCGTTGCCTATTTTTCCCTGCAATGTTTTTACCGTGTTTTCGATAAATGAGCCGGGCGTCCAGTCGCAACGGCAGCGGCAGATATCTTTCACAAAGTTCTCCAAAATCTGCTGCCCTTCTGTGGAATGGTATACTTCCGGGTGGAATTGCAGTCCGTACGTCGGCTCGCCTTCGATGAGGTACGCTGCATTTTTCACGTCGGCGGTCGAAGCGATGGCTTTTGCCTGCGGCGGCAATGCCGTAATCGTGTCGCCGTGCGACATCCAGACCTGCGAGGCGGCGGAGAGGTTTTTGAAAAGCGGAACGGTGGCATCCGTTACGGACAGTTGCGCCCTGCCGTATTCGCGCGTGTTCGACGGCTGCACTTCGCCGCCGGAATATTGCGCCAGGTATTGCGCGCCATAGCACACGCCCAACAGCGGGGATTTCCCTTTGAGGGGTTGCAAATCAATTTGCGGCGCATTGGCGTCGCGCACGGAAGAAGGGCTACCCGACAGGATAACGCCTTTCACGCTTTCATCAAGGGCAGGTATTTTGTTGTATGGATAAATTTCGCAATATACGTTCAACTCGCGCAACCGCCGCCCGATAAGCTGCGTGTACTGCGAGCCGAAATCAAGGATGAGGATTTTTTCTTGCATCTAATATACCGGTGTTCGTTGATACTATAATTTACTGCCACTGCCTACTGTTTACTGTGCTTCAGCGCCGCCTTCACAAAGTGCACAAAAACCGGATGCGGGTTTTCGACGGTGCTTTTCAGTTCGGGGTGGAACTGCACGCCAATAAAGAAAGGGTGTTCGGGGAGTTCGATAATTTCCACCAGCCCGGTTTCGGGATTGCGCCCGGTGGCGGCCATGCCGCGTTGTTGCAATTCGTTCAGGTAATCGCTGTTCATTTCGTAGCGGTGGCGGTGGCGTTCGCTGATGTCCGTATGTCCGTATATTTTATAGGCCAGCGAATTTTTTTCCAGCACACACTTGTACGCCCCCAGCCGCATGGTGCCGCCTTTGGTCGTCAAGCGTTTTTGGTCTTCCATTAAGTCAATCACCGGATGCGGCGTATTTTGGTTGATTTCCGTAGTCATCGCATCGGCGTAGCCCAGTACATGGCGGGTAAATTCTATCACCGCCATTTGCATGCCAAGGCAGATGCCGAAAAACGGAATATGCTGCTCCCGCGCATACCGCACCGCCGTAATTTTTCCTTCAATCCCCCGCTCGCCAAAGCCCGGCGCCACAAGGATACCGTTCATTCCGCCCAGCTTCTCCGCCACGTTCTGCGGCGTGATATGTTCGCTGTGGACGCTGTGGACATTCACCTTGCATTCGTTCGCCGCGCCGCCGTGTATAAAGGATTCCAGAATCGACTTGTAGGCGTCCTGCAATTCCACATACTTGCCGACCAGCGCAACATTTACTTCGTGTTTCGGATGAAACAGCTTGTCCACAAATTTCGACCATTCTTTCAGGTCGGGCTGTTTGGCGGCTTTCAGTTGCAGTTTCCGGATAATAATTTCATCTAATTTTTCCTCCACCATAGCCAGCGGCACCTGGTAGATGCTTTTCGCATCAATGGATTCAATCACCTCCTGGGGCTTGATGTTGCAAAACAGCGCCACCTTGCGGCGGATTTCCGGCGTAAGCGGATGCTCCGTGCGGCATACGATAACGTCGGGTTGTAACCCGTTTTGCTGCAACATGCGCACGCTGTGTTGCGTCGGTTTTGTTTTCAGTTCTTTGGCGGCGCTCAGGTAGGGCACCAGCGTCAGGTGGATTACGGCACAGTCTTCTTCCGGCAGCTCCCATTGCAGCTGGCGCACGGCTTCCACAAACGGCAACGATTCTATGTCGCCCACCGTGCCGCCGATTTCGGTAATCACGACATCGTAGTTTCCGGTTTTTCCCAGCATCATCATCCGGCGTTTGATTTCGTCGGTGATATGCGGAATCACCTGTACCGTTTTGCCGAGATAAGCGCCTTCGCGTTCTTTTTTGATGACCGATTCATAAATTTTCCCGGTAGTTACATTATTGGCGCGCGAGGTATAGACATTCAGGAAACGCTCGTAGTGCCCCAGGTCGAGGTCGGTTTCCGCGCCGTCTTCCGTAACGTAGCATTCGCCGTGTTCATAGGGGTTCAGCGTTCCGGGATCCACGTTAATATAAGGGTCAAACTTTTGAATGGTTACACGCAGCCCCCGCGCCTGCAATAATTTTGCCAGCGAGGCGGAAATAATCCCTTTCCCCAGCGAGGAAGTTACGCCACCTGAAACAAATACATATTTTGTTGCCATAGTTTTTTCAATAAACGACAAAGGTACTCAAAAAAAATAAATATGAAGTAGGAGTTAAGAAGTATGAATTATGAGATATGAATTATGAATTGGCTGGCGCCTGTTTAATGGAGAATGCCCCGTTAGGGACAAAATGTTGGTAGAAACAATGATTGTTCCACCATCGTCGTCCCGTCAGGGACGAAAGGTGAAAAAGCGTCGTTCATTCGCACATTCCGTCCC
>JAITSM010000237.1 GCA_031287815.1 Prevotellaceae bacterium | reverse complement strand
ATTTGCTTTCGGCATGGATGTTTGTGTGATTTCATGAATCGTTCCATTCGCTTCTTTTAATATGAATGGCGGCGTACCTTTAAAGTAATAGGTTTGTTCATCCATAACCATATTCGGCGGATAGTCGGAAACGTAAGCGCACCAATTGAATTGCGCAGGAACATTGCTCAACGTTACGGTTACCGCAGCGTGGTACGTGCCGGAACTTCCCGACGTGCCTTGCAGCCAAAAGCCTTTGTCGGTTGTTGTTTCTCTCGTTGGCGTGCCGGAAGTAGCGGTAGGCATTCCCGCAATCAACGCCCGTTCCCAACTGCCCAAAGCCACGTTGTTCGTTACAGGGCGATAATCTACAAATATCCACACTTTGGAATTGTGTGTGCCGGTACGGGAGCTATTCAACCAGGATACATTAAATGTAACGATGTTGCTTTTTACACTAACAGGCGTAACGGTAACGCCAGTTTGTGCGCTTGCTGCCATGCTTATCAGCATGGCAAAAAAGAAAAGTTTTGTTTTCATAAAAATGTGTGTTTAAAAGTTAATATTATTTTTTGCAGCTTTTGGTTGTTTTACGCGAGTGATTAAACAAACACAAAACACCCCTGCGCAAAACAACCTTATGCTGCCAAATTTTATAAAGACACTATTATCTTTACACCATTGTATGGTTATTTACTTTTATTTTTCGTAAAAATGAAAGGAGTACATTCATTAATTTACACATCAAAGAGGTACAGAGAGACCTTCTACATTATAAATTAACAAATGTACTCCTTGATAAGAATACTGTTAATTAGTAAAGAAAATTCTCTGTTTTCTTTGATGTAAAATAAAAGTTGTACCAACAATTATTTTAATGTGTAAAGAACATCAATAACCGCTGCAAATATAGAACAATATTTTTTAATTGCAAGTTTTTTTTTTCCGTAAGGTCCGTCATTGCGAGCGAAGCGAAGCAATCCAGCGGAAAATGTAATGAACAGGGACGCACGCCGTGCGTCCCTACATCGCAATGACGGGCGGCGCAAGCCACCTCGCATATCGCAAATCGCACATCATAATTCATACCTCATACATCATAATTCATACCTTAGTTTTTAGTTCCCCCGACCCATGGGTTACGACTAAAGCAAAAAATTGTTTAACTCGAAAATTTTGGCTAATTTTGTTTAAAGCCATTCAAAGCGCCTATTAACCGCCCTTTGAATGTTGATTAAATAATTATATATCAATTTTAAAAAGAGAAAGAGATGAAAAAAGAAAGTTTACTTATTGCCGCCGTTGCAGGTATGTTTTTGGTGTCCTGCGTAGGCAATAATGCTACAAAAAAGCAAGATTCGGAAAAGACAGACAAAACTACCTCCCTTATCGACAGCCTCGCGCAAAGCGCTATAATTGATAGCACCGGTTCTATCCTTGAAATGGCTTTCGACGATGAGAACAATACGGCTCTGCTGGTGCTCAACGGAGAAATCATAGAACTGAAAGGCGACACGGTGGCTTCGGGCATCAAATATTCCAACCTCCAGTATGAGTTCAGGGAATGGCAAGGCGAAATCACATTGAAAAAAGACAGCGTCGTCGTTTTTAGCTATAAAAAACAATAGCCTTATACATTTTTTAAAATCCGAGGAAATAACCGCCCAAGCCGATCAGCAACCCCAGTATTATCTTCAGCCCTTTGACGCAAATAAAGGCGCGGGGGTTTTCGGCAAGGAGCGGCAAAGCCGTGTGCCCGTCCTGCACGAAGCAATTCGCCAGTAATACACTGAACGGAATAGCTTCCGCCGCAAACAGCGAAATAAAAATCAGGTGCGGCCCCGATTCGGGGATGATGCCTACCAGTACGGCCATGAGCAGTATGAGCAGCATGTTGTCGCTTATCCAGTCGCGGAGGTCTACTTGCGCCAGCAGCAGGTGTACGGCCGCCAGTGCGCCCAGCGTCCACAGGAAAATTTTGAGGAAATGTTTTTTTACGACATGCTTCCACAGGTGCTCTTCCAAAAAATGATTGTCTGCCGAAGCTATCAGGAACAGCGCAACCACGCTGACAGCCGCAAAAAACAAGTTCAGCCAGTGTTCGCCGAATAACATATTTTCCATACCGGGAGTTATGCCGCCTTCCAAAATATGCTGGTGGTCGAACAGCCCGAGCGACAGCACGGCCACAAAGAGCAGCAGCCCGCCCAGCAATACGGCGCGCCGAAAGGACAGCGGGCGGAAGTTTTTCCATATACCCGCAGGGAATTTCCCGCACGGCAACGCATGTTCATGCTCGTGCACCTCGAACGGGTGCGATGAAAAAGCCAACGGAAATGTTTTCACATACCGGTTTACCGTCCACCCTACCGCTACCGCCAGAATAAACAAGATAGCAAACACCGCCGCCGCTACCGCCGGCGATATGGCCAACAGTATAAACGCTTCGTCGCCGGTAGTGGCAATCATCATTGCCGCCAGCGCGCCGAACCCAAACAGGCGATGGGTAAAAAGCGATACGGCCGCAAATCCTCCGATACAACCGGGAACAAGCCCCAGCAGCGCGCCCGCAACCACCTGCCCCAGCGGCAACTGTTGCAGGCGTTTCAGCGAACGCCCGCGCGACCGCACATTGACATACTCAATCAATAACAGCATCACCATTACAAGGCCGGTGATAAGGAAAGTGTTTTTGAGTAAGTCGGGCATGGGGAGTAGTTAAGGGAAGTAGTTAAGGGGAGTTAGTAGTAGTTAGAGTAGTTGATAATAGTAGTCGGGGATGGGTGTTTTGTTCCGGCTGTTTTTAATTGCTTTGGAGCGCGAGCAGCTGCGCGGCGGCGTCATAGGGATTGAGTGCGCCGTTGATGACTTGTTGCTCCAGCTCCGCCAGTTTTGCGGTTACGGTGGCATTGTTATAAAACCTGTTTTGCAAACTTTCATTGATGGTTTCGTACATGCGGTAACGCGCCTGCTCGCGGCGGCGCTGTTCGAAATAGCCGTTGGCTTTGGTGAGGGTTACATAGTTTTCTATTTCCTGCAACACTTCATTCAACCCTGTTTTCTCCACCGCCGAGCAGGTGAGCGCATGCGGCGTCCATCCCGAAGGGGGGGCGGGAAAGAGGTGGAGCGCGCTTTGGTACTGCGCCTGCGCCTGTATCGCTTTTTCCACATTACTGCCGTCGGCTTTATTGATAAGTAGCAAATCCGACATTTCCATGACGCCGCGCTTGATGCCCTGCAATTCATCGCCTGCGCCGGAAATCATCAGCAGCAAAAAGAAGTCGGTCATGGAATGTACCGCCACTTCGGACTGCCCGACGCCAATGGTTTCGATAAAAATATAATCGAATCCGGCGGCTTCGCAGAGGATAACCGTTTCGTAGGTCTTGCGGGCTACGCCGCCCAGCGAGCCGGTGCCAGGACTGGGGCGGATGAATGCGCGCGGGTCGGCGCTCAGGGTTTCCATTCGCGTCTTGTCGCCCAGAATGCTGCCCTTGCTGCGTTCGCTGCCGGGATCAATCGCCAGCACAGCCAGGCGGTGGTTGCGGGAAGTAATCATGCCGCCAAAGGTTTCGATAAAGGTGCTTTTCCCTGCGCCCGGAACGCCGGTAATGCCAAGCCGGATAGAATTGCCGGACAACGGGCGGCAGGCTTCCAATACCTTTTGCGCTGTTTGCTGGTGGCCGGGATGGCGGCTTTCAATAAGCGTGATAGCGCGGCTCAGCATGGTGATATTGCCTTCGCGGATGCCCTGTATATATTCTTCCACCGTCGGCAGGGGCTGCCGGCGTTTCTTGAAAAGTCTTTCCACATGGGGATTGACCATTGGCGGTTGCTCTACGCCGTCATTCACTATGAGCGCGCTGTTCATGAATTATGAATTATGAGGTATGAATTATGAATTATGGTATGGACGCCAGCTACTGCCTACTGCCTACTGACCTCCGGCGTTAGCCAACTCTTAGTTCTTAACTCTTAGTTCTTAGTTTATTTTTCCGGTAAGCATTAGCGAGAGCAGAGCCTGGTTGGGCGCATTGGTAACGAGTTGCACGGCGTACAGTTTTTCGCCGGCGGTTTCGTTTTTCGTATTCAGCTCCACCTTGACGGTTGCTTTCTCGCCGGGCTTGAGGGCGGCGGGCGAGGTGATTTTGATGTTTGCATTTTCCGACTCGGCTTTATAAATAACCAGGTCGCTTTTGCCGGTATTGGCGAGCGTGTATTCGGCGATAAAGGGCGCGCCTTTTTTCAGTTCTTTGAAACTAACCGTAGGGTTGGCCACCGTAGCCACAGGGATGATTTGATAATCGGCAGAAGTGAGTTTGGAAAAATCCTGCACAATGGTTGCCGAGACCGTCAATTTCCCCACCTCTTTCCCATTGACGGCAATCGTTACCGGATATTTCACCGAGCCCCATTCCTGCGTTTTGCTGCCGGCGGTATTGTAAGTGCAGCGGATAAATATCCTGCCGGCGATTTCGATTTTTTCCAGTTTCATTTGCGGGGGGGCATTCTTAAACGACAACGCCAGCGGCGCTCCGCCGAGATAGACAACTTCGAGGGAGTCTTTTTTCGCACGCCCCTGCATAATCCGCGCCATAGGCAGCTTGTCGCTGCGCAAACGCAAAGCGCCGTAAGCTACCGGGAAAGCTTCTTCGGTGGTCGGCATCTTCGCCACCACCACTCCGCGAATGCGCAAAGTAACGGCATTGGGCGTGCCGGTGGAAGTAACCGTCAGGCTTTTGTCGAACGACACCGCGCCTGAGGGCGTGAAAGTGGCTTTTACGATCCCTCGTCCGCCCGGCGCCACCGGCTCTTTTGTCCAGCCCGGCGTGGTGCAGCCGCACGAGGCAGCCACGTCTTGAATAATAAGCGGCGCTTGTCCGGTGTTGGTAAATTCAAAAGCATACGTTACCGGCCCACCCTCTTCCGGCACATTGCCGAAATCATGCACGGCCTTGTCGAATTTAATCGTTTCCTGCGCCTGCACAGCCATTGCGGCGGTTACAAGCATAACCAATGAAATTAAAATACGTTTCATACCTTTATATTGATGTATTGATTTAGCTGTTTGCTGCGGAATAAGTTTGCCTGATTCACTACTCATACTCAAAATTATTTTTGAAAAAAAGAGTTACAAAGGTAAGAAAAAATTACGGCTCGCCCAACCCTCTCTGTAGGCAGTTTTCAGTAGGCAGTTTCCAGTAGTCAGTAGCTGGCGCCAGCCACTTCAGACCTCAGACATAAAAAAAAACACCGGCATGTTTCCATACCGGCGTTTTTCATTCAATTTCCGCAGGTAGGGGCGAAAAATTTTTCGCCCCTACGCCGTTCACCGTTCACCCTTCACCGCCCCGTCAGGGGATAATCGCACTCGCTATCGGGCTATACGGCCCTTTCTCGCCGCGGGTGTTCTCCCAGCAGAGGGAATAGTAGAAATGCTTGCCGCGGTCGTGGCCCTCGAAGTCGAGGGTGAAGGGCGAGCGGGTGTCGAAC
>JAITSM010000236.1 GCA_031287815.1 Prevotellaceae bacterium | reverse complement strand
CCGTTGGGGAATTGCTCGGTTCGAGCAAGTCGGTTCGAGGGCTCGTTTTAGGTTGCTCGGTTCCGAGCAAGTCGGTTTGAGACCCCGTTGGGGAATTGCTCGGTTCGAGCAAGTCGGTTCGAGGGCTCGTTTTAGGTTGCTCGGTTCCGAGCAAGTCGTTTTGAGACCCCGTTGGGGAATTGCTCGGTTCGAGCAAGTCGGTTCGAGGGCTCGCTGAGGGGGTTCAGTAGGTACTGGAAGTGCCGCCGAAGCTACCAATGTTTTATTTGGGAACAGTATTTTGTTAACTGTTTTGAAAAATTATAAATTACGTATACAACGAGCGCGAGCGGCGATACCGGTATGCGCATTTTGGCCGCCGGTGCAGTTCCAGTCCCAATGGAGGTTAAACCAGGCACGGGTGTTGTTTGCGTCTGACGCTATCAAATCATACCGGCTGTTAGCGTCGTTGCACCCAGTATACCCGCAGGTTTGCGACTTCCCATAATAATACCCTGCTGTTATTTGTGCGCCATGAGCGTCCGTTGTTGGGTTTGGAAATCTTACCAGTAATTGACTATCGGTTGGTAGTTGCCAACCGGATGGACAAGTCGGTTTATTTTGACCTAGATAGTAATGCTTACCATTACACGTCCCCACACTTTTATCCGCAATACCCAAATCGTCCGCAAACCACCAACTAGCGTCTGAAAATTGCGTAATTCGATAAATTTGATCATCTCTATTATCTTTTATATACGCTTCCCAATTCTGTGCGCCGCTGGCGCGTTGCTGGCAAAGGTGCGTAGCATCAATAAATAAATCACTGCCCTGATAAGGACAGAACACGCCCGGACAGCCGGTTTGATCGGTGATTGTTACCGGCGTAATGGTTACAGCGGAGGTAGTAATTATTGTTCCGCTTACTGTTTGTGTTGGAGTGCCGCTTGCAGCTATCAATGTAAACGGCGGCGTACCGCGCAAAGTATAACTACCATTGTTCGCTATTACATTCGGCGGATAATCGCTCGCATAAGCGCACCAGTTAAAATTATTTTCGGTAATGTTTAGTTTAACGGTAACGGTTGCGCTATAACTGCCGCTGTTGCCCTGCAACCAGAACCCTTGCCGGTTGCTGCCGTCGTACGTAACGGAAGACGTAGGCGAGGCGGCGGAAACGGCGGCGCGCGTCCACGAATTGCCCGAAGTGGCGTTGTTACTGTTTACCGTGATATAATCTACCCACACCCATACTTTAGAGAGGTGCGTGGCGTCTCGCGAGCCGGCATTCCACCATACGCGGAAAGACACAGTTTGGCTCTTGTAAGTTGCACTGATAGGCTCCACATGCGTTACCTGTGCGCTTGCTGCAACGCCTGCAAGCATTACGGGAAGAAAGAATTTTTTTTTCATACTGTTATTATTTAAGGTTTATGTTCATTAAATTCATCCCTACGGGACGTTGTTCGTCGTTCATTTGTCTATGTTCTACAAGTCCATGTTCTCTTGTCTATGTTCTGTTTTCGCAGCATCAGGGCTGTTTTCAAACACAAACTATTTCTACATAAACAACCCCTTGCTGCGAATTTTTGTTCGCTGCCAATCATTGCAGTAAATTTTAATATACTTTTACTGCAGTTTGTTTCTTTAACTTCTAGGGTGATTTTTCCTAATTCCACTAAAAAACCAAGAGTGGATATGGATTATCATACTCACTATACATCGAGGTTGTGGAAAACCCACTCGTCAAGTAAGTACAACGACCCACACCTACTCTTGGTGCGGCCGCTTATACTTATTATTCATGACGAGTAGAAATTTTCCACATTTCGATGTATGCGCAGAATAAAAGCTAAAGCGATATATTTTTTTATATCATTTTCAAAATGTCAAAGAGCAAGTAATAACCGGTGCAAATATAATTACATTTTTTTTAATTGCAACTATTTTTGAAATAATTTTTTCCGTAAGGTGATTCCGGCGGCAGCCACTTCCTACCTTCTACTTCCTACCTTCTACTTCCTACCTTCTATTTCATACTTCATTGCTTCCACGTCGGGGGGGCGGCCGGTGAAAAGCACAAAGGCAGGAACGGCTTGCCACAGGAGCCACGAGCGGCCGCTGATGTAGTCCGCACCGGCGGCGGTTGCCTGCCGGTAAAGGGGAGCGCCGGAATAATCGGCGTCCAGGACGGCCTGGCGCGGGTGGAAATGAAGGGCAGCTAAAAAGTCCGCGCCGGCGGGAAGGGTGTTCACGATAACCGGGCATTCTTCCAGTTCCCGCACCGCCTCAGGGAAGGAGAGGGGCTTTACTTTGTAGCGTTCCGCCAGGGCTTCTACTTTTGCCGCCGTGCGGTTAGCCCATAATACTTGTGCGCCGGCTTTCGACAGGGCATACGCCGCCGCCTGCCCCGCGCCGCCAGCGCCCAAGACCAGCGCTTTGTTGTGGTTCAAAGTCACGCCGCGTTGTAAAAACGAATCTACTACGCCGTGGATGTCCGTGTTGTAGGCATACAGTTGTCCCTGCCGGTTTACAATGGTATTGGCCGCGCCAATCGCTTTCACTTCGTCGCTTTGTACGTCGGTAAAGGGTACAATGTCGTTTTTGAAGGGCATGGTGACGTTCATTCCCTGCAATCCGTTGGCGCGGAAGAGGCGTATCGCTTCTTCCGCCGACGGCGCGGGCAGGAGGATGTACGAGCCGTTGGGCGCATGCGGATACGCCGCCGCAAATAACTGCGGGCTTTTACTGTGCGCAATGGAAATACCGGTAAGAGCGAGTTTCATTTTTGTTTAGTGAAGAGTGAAGGGTGAGGAGTGAAGGGTGAGGAGTGAAGGGTGAAGCGTGGAGGAGTGGAGGCTGTAGCCAACACTTACTTTACACTTATTTCTTAACTTTTTTCTCATTACTTTTCACTTTTTACCCTTCACCCTTCACCCGTAACTCCCGTATTTGCGATACGGTCAGTTGTCCGTCGGCGGTGGGGGCGCCGTGGTCGGGGGCGGCGTAAATGAAGGGCGCTCCCAATAAATAGGATTTAATGCGCGAGCGTTGCCCTTCTTTTCCCATGCAAAATGCGAGCAGGTTTTTTTCCGTTTTGTAGAGCGACAGGATTCTTTCGGCGTCGGCAACGGAATGGGCACAGGTGGCGATCTTCAGGAAATCGGGTTGCAGGGCGCGCATCTGTGCGATGATGCGTTGCAGTTCGCCGTCGCCGGGCGTGCGCTCGAAGTCGTGGTACGAGAGGATGATTTTGCACGCTGTTTTCCTCGCCGCCTGCATCAGGGCGGGTAGATAGGGCGCATCCGTTTCTATATCCACATAAGCCGCGCCGGCGTTTATGGCGGTTTGCAACGCTTCCAGGCGGGCGGCCGCCGTAGCGCCGTTCGGGCGGAAAGTGGCAATCAGCGGGATTTTCGCGTGTGTGAACAGTTGCGCGATTTGCGCCGTGTGGCAGGGAATCGTGTCCAGGCGTATTTCCGCCATTTCGCAGGCCGCTAACGCCTGCCGGCAGGTTTCAAAATCGCATTTGGATAAACAGGTACAAAGCATGGGAATGGAGAATTATGGATGGAGGAAATTTAAATCGGGGAGGTTGACGTCGACTTCTACGGCCTTGCCGATAGCGGTGAGGGCAATGTAGTGGAGCAATACGCCGGATTTCTTTTTGTCTTTCATCATCGTTTCCTGCAAATCTTCTACCGGGATAATGGAGTCTACCGGAAGGCGGAAACGCTCCAGCAGTGCGGTAATCCGGAAGACGTCGGCTTCCGTGAGCCAGCCCTGCCGATGCGAAAACCTCGCGGCATACGCCAGCCCGATACTCACCGCCTCGCCGTGCATAATGTTTTTGACGCTGCGTTCTATGGCGTGTCCCAGCGTGTGTCCAAGATTTAACTTGCGGCGTTCGCCTTTTTCTTTTTCGTCGCGCGCCACAATGTCCAATTTGATTTGTGCGGCGCGGCGGATGATTTCGCCCAACGCCGGTTCTTTCCTGTTTACAATCTCGGGGGTATGCCGTTCTATAAATTCAAACAGCGAAGCATCGGCTATCAGTGCGGCTTTGATGACTTCGGACATGCCGGCGTTGAAGACGCGTTCGGGCAACGTGGCCAGCACGTCGGTAGTGCACAGCACAAATTCCGGTTGCGTAAATGTGCCGGTGATATTTTTATAGCCGCCTACATTCACGCCGTTTTTTCCGCCCAGCGCCGCATCCACCTGCGCCAGCAGGGTCGTGGGGATAAACCCGAACCGTATGCCGCGCATGTAGGTCGAAGCCAGGAAGCCGGTAATGTCGCACACGATGCCGCCGCCAACGCCCAGCAGGAAAAAGGTGCGGTCGGCTTCTTCACTCAACAGGGCGAGGGTGAGTTTCTCTACTGTCTCCAGCGTCTTCGCCGTTTCCGCCGCTTGAATGGTGATAAACGGTATCGCCGGGAAATAATGTGAAAACCATTCCTGCACCTGCTCATCCACTATAGCTATCACCGGCGCGTCGTTCGGAATGTACTCCGGCAGCTGTTCCGGCGTCAAGCCTGTTATCACCGGGCCAAATAAGGAGGAAAGGGGGGAAGGGGATGAAAGGGATGAAGAAGGGGAAGGGGATGAAGGGGGGGAAAAGGATGAAGGGGATGAAGGGTTTGTTGTCATATGTTTATTCAAATTTAAAGATTCAAAGTTTAAGGTTGCCTGCTGCTACTGCCTACTGAAAACTGCCTACTGCTACTGAAACCCCCTCTGCCGCATGGCTTCAAAGGTAAGTATCGCCGTCGATACGGAGACGTTCAGCGAATCCACCCGGCCGCGCATGGGGATTTTTATACGCGCATCGGCATGTTGCAGCCAGTAGGGGCTAAGGCCTTCGGCTTCCGCACCCATCACAATGGCGGAGGGTGGGGTGAAATCCGCTTGGTGATACCACTGCGTGGCGGACAATTCCGCCGCATAGCTCGTTATCCGTTGCGCGCGCAGCCATGCAACGGTTTCCGCCGCTCCGGCAACGACTACCTGCTGCGTAAATACGCACCCCAAGCTGGAGCGGATAACATTCGGGTTGTAAATATCGGTAAGCGGGCTGTTCACTACTACCGCGCCGGCTTTCGCCGCATCGGCCGTGCGGAGGATGGCGCCGAGATTGCCCGGCTTCTCCACCGCTTCCACGATAATGATAAACGGATTATCCGGCAATTTTACTTCGTCGAACGTGGCGTCCCGCACTGCAGACAAGGCCAGCAAGCCGTCGGAATGTTCCCGGCAGGCTATTTTTTCAAACACTTCCCTGTTCACCGCCTGCACCGGCGCCGCTTCCCCGACGCGCTCCGCAAACGCTACGGCGGCGGGCATCTCCGCACAGAAAAAAAGCGTATGGAGGCGGTAGCCCGCTTCCATAGCCAATGTGATTTCGCGGCATCCTTCCACCACGAACAGCCCCTGTTTGCGCCGCTCGCGGGACTTCTCGCGCAATGCGCAAACTGCTTTTATCCGTATATTTTTTATGGAAGTTATCATTTGTTTTATTCCCCTGTTCCCTCTTCGTCTTTTTCGCAAGCCTTCAAACTCATGTCCAGGCTTTTTATTTGATGGGTCAGCGCGCCTACCGATACAAAATCCACGCCGCATTCGGCATAGTCCCGTATCGTTTGCAGCGTAATGCCTCCCGACGATTCCGTTTCATATTTCCCGGCAATCAGTTCCACCGCCTTGCGCGTATCGGCGAGGGAAAAATTATCCAGCATGATGCGCTGCACGCCGCCGACACGCAAGACCGTGTGGATGTCCCGGAGGGAACGCACTTCAATTTCTACCGGCATTTCCCGGCGGGTGCGGCGCAGGTAATCCTGCACGTTATGCAGCGCATTTTCTATTCCGCCGGAGAAGTCAATGTGGTTATCCTTTATCAGTATCCTATCGAATAACCCGATGCGGTGGTTTTCGCCGCCGCCGGTTTTCACCGCCAGCTTGTCGAGCATACGCATGCCCGGCGTTGTTTTGCGCGTATCCAGCACCCGCGTTTTCAAGCCGTCCAGCTTTTTCACATATTCCGCCGTTTGCGTTGCCACGCCGCTCATCCGCTGCATAATGTTCAACACAATGCGCTCCGCCTGCAACAGGGAGCGCACCGCGCCTTTCACATAAAAAGCCACGTCGCCCGCTTTCACCGCCCGGCCATCAGGTATCACGGCCGTCATCGCTATCGCCGGGTCTATCGCATGAAACACCCGCCCGGCCACTTCCACGCCCGCCAGCACGCCTTCCTGCTTCACCAGCAATTTCATCTTCCCCCGCGCCGACGCAGGAATACAGGCGGCGGAGGTATGGTCGCCGTCGCCGAGATCTTCGGCTATAGCCAATTTAATTAGTTGTAAGTCGTCAGTCATTAGTCGTTATTTAATGGAGAATGGAGAGTGGAGAATTGGCTAACGCCGGAAGTCAGCAGGCAACTTTCAGTAGGCAGTGGCTGGCGCCAGCATACTTCATACTTCATACTTCATAATTCAGTCTCTTTCTATTCTCAGTTGTTGGACGGCGAGTCCTTCGTTTTGCTCTTTGATGAGTATGGTTACACGTAATTCGTCATTGTTTTTGGTTTGCAATAGGCCAATGGCATATTTCACTGTCCGCTTGTGGCTGCTGTGCTTGAAGGCAAACTTTGCCGGCGGGTATTTTTCGAAAAAATCTTTCAATACCATTGTCGCCTGCGCCTTGCTGTAGTTATTTTCTTCGCCCAGCAAACTGCATTCCACCGTATTCAAAAACCATGCAGACAACGCCTCCGCATCGCCCGCCCGCACGCATTTTTCTATAGCGTCGAACGACGCCTGATGATCCGCCGGCTGGGCTGCCGCCGTGCAGGCCACACAGGCAAGGAGCAGGAATAAAGTATAATTTTTCATAACGGAATGATTTTGGTTGCTTGCAAAGATACAAAATTTAGCCGTAAGTCGTGTTTTAGTCGGGAGTCGTGAGTCGGCAGCCTTCAGTTGACAGTAGGCAGCCTTCAGTAGGCAGTTGTTTAATGGAGAATGGAGAATGTCTCTTGAGGCGCCAGCCAATTCTCCACTCTCCATTCTCCATTCAATAAGCCCGGAGGGCTTACATTTTCATAACCCCATGCAAGTGGAGCGTAGCGAAACGCAGCATGGGGATAAGAACTGCCCTGCCATTCGCGCGGAGCACAGGTTTTCCGCTATGCACGGACAGTACTCCGCGCGAAAGGCGCAGGCGTTCTTCTTCCGCAGGCTGCGCTGCGCTTGCCTGCGGTTATGAATATTTCGCCCCTGCGGGGCTTTTTTGAGTTAAAAACTAAAAGTTAAGAACTAAAAGTTAAGAACTAAAAGTTAAAAGTTAGCTGGCGCCAGCCAACTTTTAACTTTTAGTTCTTAACTCAAAAAATCCGCCGGCATGTTTCCATACCGGCGGTTTTCATTACTTCCTCTCAGCAGCCCCCCTCGCCTTTAGGAGAGGGGGCAGGGGGTGAGGTTAAAGCGGCGTCAGCCACTGCCTACTGCCCACTGCCTACTGCTACTGGGTTTACGGTATCACCACCTCCACTATCGGGCTATACGGCCCTTTCTCGCCGCGGGTGTTCTCCCAGCAGAGGGAATAGTAGAAATGCTTGCCGCGGTCGTGGCCCTCGAAGTCGAGGGTGAAGGGCGAGCGGGTGTCGAAC